>NZ_JBXEJE010000005.1:0-63289 GCF_056820935.1 Streptomyces sp. Q2
GACCGCGATCGCCTGGGCCGAGATCCTCAAGCGGCACGCCACCAACCCCGCCCCGCACGGCCTCGCGCTCACCCGCCAGGGCGTGCCGACGTACGCGCCGAACCCGGCTGCCGCTCGCGGCGGTTACGTCCTCTTCGATGCCTCCACGGGGACTCCCGAGGTGATCCTGATCGCGACCGGTTCCGAGGTGCACGTGGCCGTCGAGGCGCGCGAGCAGTTGGAGGCCGAGGGGGTCGGCACCCGGGTGGTGTCGATGCCGTCCGTGGAGTGGTTCGAGGAGCAGCCGCGGGAGTACCGCGAGAGCGTCCTGCCGCCGTCCGTGAAGGCCCGCGTCGCGGTCGAGGCCGGCATCGGCCTGACGTGGTACCGGTTCGTGGGCGACGCCGGGCGCATCGTCTCCCTCGAACACTTCGGTGCCTCCGCCGACGCGAAGACCCTGTTCGCCGAGTACGGCTTCACCGCCGAGAACGTCGCCGCAACGGCCCGCGCATCGCTCGCCGCCGCGCGTGGTTGATCCGATCGCCCGAAAGAAGATGATCAAAGTGACCGAAGCGACCGCGACCGCGGGAGCACTCAGGCGCCTGTCCGACGAGGGCGTCTCCATCTGGCTCGACGACCTCTCCCGAAGGCGCATCGAGTCCGGCAACCTCGCCGAACTCGTCGCCGGCCAGCACGTGGTGGGCGTCACCACCAACCCGTCGATCTTCCAGGCCGCCATCGGTTCCGGGGAGGGATACGAGGAGCAGCTCGCCGACCTCGCGGTGCGGGGCGTCACGGTGGACGAGGCCGTCCGTATGCTGACGACCGCCGACGTGCGTGCCGCAGCCGATATCCTGCATCCTGTATACAAGGCGACCGGTGGCCGTGACGGCCGGGTCTCCATCGAGGTCGACCCGCGCCTCGCCCACGACACGACGGCGACCATCGCCGAGGCCAGGCAGCTCGCCTGGCTGGTGGACCGCCCGAACGTGATGATCAAGATCCCGGCGACGAAGGCGGGCCTGCCCGCCATCACCGAGGTCGTCGGCGCCGGCATCAGCGTCAACGTCACGCTGATCTTCTCCCTGGAGCGCTACCGCGAGGTCATGGACGCCTACCTCGCAGGTCTGGAGAAGGCGCAGGCCAAGGGCCTGGACCTGTCCGGGATCCACTCCGTGGCCTCCTTCTTCGTCTCCCGGGTCGACGCCGAGATCGACAAGCGGCTGACGGTGCTCGGCACGGCGGAGGCGCTGTCCCTCAAGGGTCGCGCCGCCCTCGCCAACGCCCGGCTCGCCTACGAGGCGTACGAGGCCGTGTTCGCCGGTGAGCGCTGGACGTCCCTGGCAGGTGCCAAGGCCAACAAGCAGCGTCCGCTGTGGGCGTCGACCGGTGTGAAGGATCCCGCGTACAAGGACACGCTGTACGTCGACGAACTGGTCGCGCCCGGCACGGTCAACACGATGCCGGAAGCCACGCTGAACGCCACCGCCGACCACGGACGGATCACCGGCGACACCGTCACCGGCGGCTACGCGCAGGCCCGCGCCGACCTGGCCGCCGTGGAGGGCCTCGGGATCTCCTACGACCAGGTCGTGCGGCAGCTCGAGGACGAGGGCGTCGCCAAGTTCGAGACGGCCTGGCAGGACCTGCTGAACGCTGTGACGAAGTCCCTGAACAGCAAGGGGGTTGACGGAGAATGAGCGAGGAGCTTTCCGAAACGACGGCTCAGGACACGGCGAAGACGGAGCAGTCCAAGCCGGATCAGACCAAGCCGGATCAGACCAAGCCGGAGGTGACCGTCCCGGTCCTCCCCGCGGCCGACTGGTCCAACCCGCTGCGCCACCCCCAGGACCGCCGCCTCCCCCGGATCGCCGGCCCGTCCGGTCTGGTCATCTTCGGTGTCACCGGCGACCTGTCCCGCAAGAAGCTGATGCCGGCGGTCTACGACCTCGCCAACCGCGGCATGCTCCCGCCGGGCTTCTCGCTCCTCGGGTTCGCCCGCCGGGACTGGGAGGACCAGGACTTCGCGCAGGTCGTGCACGACGCGGTCCGCGAGCACGCGCGCACCCCGTTCCGCGAGGAGGTCTGGCAGCAGCTCGCCGAGGGCATGCGGTTCATCCCGGGCGACTTCGACGACGACACGGCGTTCAAGCAGCTGCGGTCCGCCGTCGACGAGCTGGACGCCTCCCGCGGGACGAGCGGCAACTACGCCTTCTACCTCTCCGTACCGCCGAAGTTCTTCCCGAAGGTCGTCCGCCAGCTGAAGAAGCACGGGCTGGCCGACGCCCCCGAGGGGTCCTGGCGGCGCGCGGTCATCGAGAAGCCGTTCGGCCGCGACCTGAAGAGCGCGCGTGAGCTGAACGCGCTCGTGCACGACGTGTTCGAGCCGGACCAGGTCTTCCGCATCGACCACTACCTCGGCAAGGAGACCGTCCAGAACATCCTGGCGCTCCGCTTCGCCAACCAGATGTACGAGCCGATCTGGAACCGGTCCTACGTCGACCACGTACAGATCACCATGGCCGAGGACATCGGCATCGGCGGCCGGGCCGGCTACTACGACGGCATCGGCGCCGCCCGTGACGTCATCCAGAACCACCTCCTCCAGCTCATGGCGCTGACCGCGATGGAGGAGCCGGCCGCCTTCGACGCCGAGTCGCTGCTCATGGAGAAGCTGAAGGTGCTCAAGGCCGTGAAGCTGCCGGAGGACATCGGCGCCCACACGGTGCGCGGGCAGTACGCGGCGGCCTGGCAGGGCGGCGAGCAGGTGCGCGGCTACCTCGACGAGGACGGCATCGACCAGTCCTCCACGACGGACACGTACGCCGCCATCAGGCTGAACGTCGACAACCGCCGCTGGGCCGGGGTGCCCTTCTATCTCAGGACCGGCAAGCGGCTCGGCCGCCGCGTCACCGAGATCGCCGTCGTCTTCCAGCGGGCCCCGCACTCCCCCTTCGACTCCACGGCCACCGAGGAGCTGGGCCAGAACGCGATCGTGATCCGCGTCCAGCCCGACGAGGGCATGACGGTCCGCTTCGGGTCGAAGGTGCCGGGCACCTCGATGGAGATCCGGGACGTGACGATGGACTTCGCGTACGGCGAGTCGTTCACGGAGTCCAGCCCGGAGGCGTACGAGCGGCTCATCCTGGATGTCCTGCTGGGCGACGCCAACCTGTTCCCCCGTCACCAGGAAGTGGAAGAGTCCTGGAAGATCCTCGACCCGATCGAGGAACACTGGGCGAACCACGGCAGGCCGGCGCGGTACGCGTCGGGCAGCTGGGGACCCGAGGAAGCCGACGAGATGCTCGCACGAGACGGACGGAGCTGGCGCAGGCCATGAAGATCGACCTGACCGACACCACGGCAAGCAAGATCAACAAGGCGTTGGTGAAGGGCCGCCGGGCCATCGGCACCCCCGCCGTGGGCATGGTCCTGACGATGGTGATCGTCACGGACGAGGAGAACGCCTACGACGCGATCAAGGCGGCCGAGGAGGCCTCGCACGAGCACCCCTCGCGCACCCTGGTCGTCATCAAGCGCCACGCCCGCACCCCGCGCGACCGCACCAACTCCCACCTGGACGCCGAGGTGCGGGTGGGCGCGGACGCCGGCACCGGCGAGACGGTCATCCTGCGGACGTACGGCGAGGTGTCCGACCACGCCGACTCCGTCGTCCTGCCGCTGCTGCTGCCGGACGCGCCGGTCGTGGTGTGGTGGCCGGTGGACGCGCCTCAGAACCCGGCGAAGGACCCGCTGGGCGCGCTCGCCCAGCGCCGGATCACCGACCTGTACGCGGTGGAGAACCCGCTCCAGGTGCTGGACGCACGGATCCGCTCCTACGCCCCCGGCGACACCGACCTCGCCTGGACCCGGCTCACCCCGTGGCGTTCGATGCTGGCCGCGGCCCTGGACCAGGCGCGGGTGAAGGTGACCTCGGCGGCCGTGGAGGCCGAGGAGGAGAACCCGGCCGCCGAACTCCTGGCCCGCTGGCTGGAGGCCCGCCTCGGCGTCACCGTCGACCGGGTCGTCACCGCCGGACCGGTCGTCACGGCCGTGCGCCTGGGCACCGCGAACGGCGAGATCGTCATCGACCGCCCCGAGGGCCCGCTGGCCACGCTGTCCCTGCCGGGCCAGCCCTCCCGCACCCTCGCGCTGAAGGTCCGCACCACCTCCGAACTCATCGCCGAGGAGCTCAGGCGCCTCGACGCGGACGAGATGTACGCCGTCGCCCTGCGGGGCGAGGCCACCGAGGAGATCCCCGCCCATGTCTGACTCCCCCACCGACTCCCCTTCCGGCTCCCCCGCCGACTCCCCGACGCTCACCCGGCGGCCGCAGTGGGCGGCCCTGGAGGACCACCGCGCCCAGTGGCAGCCGCACCTGCGTGAGCTGTTCGCGACGGACCCCGGGCGCGCGGAGCGGTACGTCGTGCGCGTCGGCGACCTGCGCATCGACTACTCCAAGCACCTGGTCACCGACGAGACCCTCGGCCTGCTGCGGGAACTCGCCGCCGCCACCGACGTGTTCGGGCTGCGCGACGCCATGTTCCGCGGCGAGAAGATCAACGTCACCGAGGACCGCGCCGTCCTGCACAGCGCCCTGCGGGCCCCCGCGAACGCGGTGATCGAGGTCGACGGCGAGAACGTCGTGCCCGAGGTGCACACCGTCCTCGACCAGATGGCCTCCTTCGCGGGCCGCGTCCGCTCCGGCGAGTGGACCGGCCACACCGGCAAGCGGATCAAGAACGTCGTCAACATCGGCATCGGCGGCTCCGACCTGGGCCCCGCGATGGCCTACGAGGCCCTGCGTTCCTACACCGCACGGGAGTTGACGTTCCGCTTCGTGTCGAACGTGGACGGCGCCGACCTGCACGAGGCGCTGCGCGACCTTGACCCGGCGGAGACCCTGTTCATCGTCGCGTCCAAGACGTTCACCACGATCGAGACGATCACCAACGCCACCGCGGCCCGCTCCTGGCTGCTGCACGGCCCGGGCGGCCTCGGCGAGGACAAGGCCGTCGCGAAGCACTTCGTCGCCCTGTCGACGAACGCCCGGAAGGTCACCGAGTTCGGCATCGACCCGGACAACATGTTCCGGTTCTGGGACTGGGTCGGCGGCCGCTACTCCTTCGACTCGGCCATCGGCCTGTCCCTGATGATCGCCATCGGCCCGGACCACTTCGTGGAGATGCTCGACGGCTTCCGCATCGTCGACGAGCACTTCCGCAACGAGCCCGCCGAGGACAACGCCCCGCTGATCCTGGGCCTGTTGGGCGTCTGGTACGGCAACTTCTTCGACGCCCAGTCGCACGCGGTCCTGCCCTACAGCCACTACCTGTCCAAGTTCACCGCCTACCTCCAGCAGCTGGACATGGAGTCCAACGGCAAGTCGGTGGACCGCGACGGCAACCCGGTCCAGTGGCAGACCGGCCCCGTGGTGTGGGGCACGCCCGGCACCAACGGGCAGCACGCCTACTACCAGCTGATCCACCAGGGCACCAAGGTCATCCCGGCCGACCTGATCGGCTTCGCCCGCCCGGTCGGCGAGCTGAGCGACGACCTCAAGGCGCAGCACGACCTCCTGATGGCCAACCTGTTCGCGCAGGGCCAGGCGCTCGCCTTCGGCAAGACCGCCGAGGAGGTGCGCGCGGAGGGCGTCGCCGAGGAGCAGGTGCCGCACCGCACCTTCCAGGGCAACCACCCCACCACCACGATCCTGGCGAAGGAACTCACCCCCTCCGTCCTCGGCCAGCTCATCGCCCTCTACGAGCACAAGGTGTTCGTCCAGGGCGCGATCTGGAACATCGACTCCTTCGACCAGTGGGGCGTCGAACTCGGCAAGGTCCTCGCCAAGCGTGTCGAGCCCGCCCTCACCGAGGGTGCCGACGTGCCCGGTCTCGACCCCTCCACCGCCGCTCTCGTGGCCACCTACCGCGATCTCAGGAAGTGAACTGACATGCAGCTCGGTCTCATCGGCCTCGGCAAGATGGGCGGCAACATGCGCGAGCGGATCCGCCGCGCCGGCCACACCGTCATCGGCTACGACCGCAACCCCCAAGTCTCCGACGTGAGCAGCCTGGCCGAACTGGTCGACAAGCTCGAAGCCCCCCGCACGGTCTGGGTGATGGTCCCGGCCGGCGCCGCCACCCAGTCCGTCGTCGACGAACTCGGCGGCCTGCTGTCCGCCGGTGACACGGTGGTCGACGGCGGCAACTCCCGCTGGACCGACGACGAGAAGCACGCCGCCGAGCTCGGCGCCCAGGGCATCGGCTTCGTCGACGCCGGCGTCTCCGGCGGCGTCTGGGGCCTCAAGAACGGCTACGCCCTGATGGTCGGCGGCGACAAGGAGCACGTCGACCGGATCCAGCCGATCTTCGACGCGCTCAAGCCCGAGGGCGACGCCGGGTTCGTCCACGCCGGCAAGGTCGGCGCCGGGCACTTCTCCAAGATGGTCCACAACGGCATCGAGTACGCCATGATGCAGGCCTACGCCGAGGGCTGGGAGCTCCTGGAGGCGGTGGACTCCGTCACCGACGTGCGCGAGGTCTTCCGCTCCTGGCAGGAGGGCACCGTCATCCGCTCCTGGCTCCTCGACCTGGCCGTCAACGCCCTGGACGACGACGAGCACCTGGAGAAGCTGAAGGGCTTCGCGCAGGACTCCGGCGAGGGCCGCTGGACCGTCGAGGCCGCCATCGACAACGCGGTGCCGCTGCCGGCGATCACGGCGTCGCTGTTCGCGCGGTTCGCGTCCCGTCAGGACGACTCCCCGCAGATGAAGATGGTCGCCGCCCTGCGCAACCAGTTCGGCGGCCACGCCGTCGAGTCGGCGAAGTAGGTCCGGCCGTGGGGGATCTTCTTCTGGTCCGCCACGGTGAGACGGAGTGGAGCGTGTCGGGACAGCACACCAGCTGGACCGACCTGCCCCTCACCCAGCACGGCGAGGAACAGGCCAAGTCCCTCGCTCCGCTCCTCTCGTCGCGGACCTTCGCTCTCGCGCTGACGAGCCCGCTCGGCCGCGCGATACGCACCGCCGAACTGGCGGGCGTCAACGGGGTCGTAGTCGATCCCGACCTGCACGAATGGGACTACGGCGGCTACGAGGGCGTCACCACCGTCGACATCCACCGCACCCGTCCCGACTGGTACCTGTGGAGCGACGGCGTGCCGCCCGGTGCCGACGGGCATCCGGGCGAGTCGCCCGCCGAGGTGGGGCTGCGTGCCGACCGGGTGCTCGCCCGGGTGGACACCGCGCTCCTTGAGGGGGATGTCCTCCTCGTGGCGCACTCCCACTTCCTGCGCGTGCTGACGGCACGTCGGCTGGGACTGGATCCCGCGGACGGCCGGCTGTTCCAGCTGGCGACGGCAACCGTCAGCCGACTGTCCTCAGAACACGGCCGACCGGTGATCGCCGAGTGGAACACCAGGCCGTAAGGGCTTCGTGTGACGGCCCGGGCCACTGCACGTCTTCGACCTCGCTCGAACCCTCGGCGGCGCGAGGGCGTTGACGTGAGTGGCCCGGGCCGTGGCCGCCGAGAGACCCCGAACCATGAACCGGTCAAGGCCGGTTGACACCCGGCGAGCGGCACGTCAGAGTCGCGGCTGATGGAGATCGACAACTTGACGCCGGCCGAACTGCGGGTGTGGCGGGCGTTTCCCCGGGGCGAGTCCGTGAACTTCCGTACGGCGGAGGACGAGGACGTCGCGGACGGCGCCGACTGGGGACCCGAACGCACCGTCCGGGCGGCCGTGTTGCGGTCGCTGCTGCTCAACGGCCCTCAGGAGGACGGGGAGATACCCGCCCTGAAACTGTCGGGCGCCCGCGTCACCGGCGTACTCGACCTGCGGTACGGGACGAGCGATCACGCCGTACGGCTGAGCCACTGCCTCTTCGAGGACGCCCCCCTGCTGTACGGCGCCCGGCTGCGCCAGCTGAACCTCAGCTGGTCCGTGCTGCCGGGGCTGACCGCGGCCACCATGCACGTGGAGGGCGTCCTGCGGATGACGGACTGCCGGCTGAGCGGACCGGTCCGGCTCGGCGGCGCCCAGATATCGGGGGCGCTGTTCCTGGACCGCGCGCACCTCACCTCCGCGGACGGCTCGGAGCCCATGCTCCAGCTGAACCAGGTGACCATCGACGACGACCTGTGGGCGCCCGGCCTGCGGATCGACGGCGAGATGCGGCTCAACGGTGCGAACATCGCCGGGTCGGCCAACCTGAACGAGGCCCGGCTCACCCGTCCCGGCCACCACGCCCTCGACGCCGAGACCCTCACCGTGGAGGGCGACCTCCTGATGCGGAACGCGCGGGTGCGGGGCTGGATCGGGCTGCGGGGCGCCCGGGTCGCGGGCCGGCTCGACCTGTCGCACGCGACCCTCTCCAATCCCGGCGACGCGGCCCTGCGGGCCAGCAGTTGCACCATCGGCGAACTCTGGCTGCGCAAGAGCCCCCGCATGGACGGCACCCTGAATCTGCGCCGCGCCCAGATCGACGTCCTGTTCCTCGAACCGGAGGTCGTGCCCGACGAGGTGCTGCTGAGCAGCCTCGTGTACACCACGCTCACCCCGCACGAGCCCGCCGAACGCCGCCTGGCGATGCTGGACCGCGACGGCGAGGGCTATGTCCCGCACGCCTACGAGCAGTTGAGCGCCGCCTATCTGCGGATCGGCGACGACCGCGCCGCCCGGCTCGTACAGCTGGCCAAGCAGCGCCGGCACCGCATCACGCTCCCCTGGTACGGCCGCCTGTGGGGCCACGTCCAGGACGCCACCGTCGGCTACGGCTTCCGCCCGCTGCGGGCCTGCGGGTGGCTGCTGTCGCTGCTCGCGATCGGCTCGGTCGCCTACGCGCTGCACCACCCGCGCCCGCTCAAGCCGTCCGAGGCCCCGCACTTCGACCCGGTGTTCTACACGCTCGACCTGCTGCTGCCGGTGATCTCCTTCGGCCAGGAGGGCGCCTTCGCCCCGGAGGGCCTGTACCAGACGCTGTCGTACGCTTTGGTGATCGCCGGCTGGATCCTGGCCACGACGGTCTTCGCCGGCGTGACCCGGACCGTCAGCCGCCAGTGAACCGGCGCACCGCGTGCTGGGCGGCGAGCCGGACGGGGGCGTTCTGGGCGCCGTAGCCGCGGTAGCCGCCGTCACGCTGGACCAGTTCGAAGAAGACGCGGCCGACGGTGGGCGTGTAGCAGTGGCGGAACTCGCCGTGCGGGTCGCGGTCGTAGAGGATGCCGAGTTCCCGGTACGTCTCCAGCTCGCCGGCGGCGAACTCGTACCGGGCCGCCAGGTCGTCGTAGTAGTTGGCGGGGATCGGCAGCAGCCGGCCGCCGGCCGCGAGAAGGCGGCGGGCCGCGGCGACCACGTCGTCGGTGGCCAGCGCGATGTGCTGGGCGTGGACCGTGTCGTCGGTGGGTGCCGCGCCGACGGTGAGGGCGATACGGACGCTGCCGTCGTCGTTGGTGACGGCGCGGCTGCGCATCAGGCCGTAGGGGTCGGCGACGTCCACGCTCTCCTGCGCCTGCAGTCCGAGCACGCTGCGGTGGAAGAGGGTCGCCTCGTCGAAGTGGTGCCAGGGCTGGGTGAGGGCGAGGTGGTCGATGCGGGCCGCGTGCGGCTCGGGTACGGCGGGAACGGCCTCGGTGTCCTCGAAGTCCGCGCGCCAGTTGGGGAGTTCGGGCCGGTTCGTGGCACAGAAGAACAGTTCCGTGCCGTCGGGGGCGAGCACCGCGTCGAGCTGGGCGTCCGCCAGGGCGCGGCGGCGGGGCAGGACCGGGGCCAGCAGGGCCTCGGCGCGGCGGGCGGCGGCGGCCGGGTCAGGTGTCTCCAGCCCGATCGCGGCGAGTCCGGTGCCGTCCCGTCGTACGGCTGTCCCGGTGTTGACCAGGAGACGGGCCTCGCCCTGCTCCCACAGGTCGACCGGCTTCCTGCGGTGCCGTGCCGTGCGGGCGAAACCAAGGGCGCCGAGCAGCGCCGACAGCGGCTCGGCGTCGGGGGTCACGAGTTCGGCGAAGGCAACGCCCGTGGGGGCGACCGAGGCGGGCGGTGCTTCGACGCCCACCGTCTCCTGGAGGACGAGGAGGGAGCGCCGGGCGTCCACGGCCGTGGGGCCGGCCTCGGCCTGGCGGAAGACGTCGTTGAAGACTTCGAGGGAGAGCGGACCGCCGTATCCCGTATGCAGAACACTGCGGACCAGCCCGGCGACGTCGAAGCCGCCCTGTCCGGGGAAGCAGCGGTAGTGGCGGCTCCACTGCAGGACGTCCATCGCGAGCAGCGGGGCGTCGGCCAGCTGGAGGAAGAAGATCTTCTCGCCGGGGATGTCCGCAATGCCTTCGATGTCCTTCGGGTCGCAGCCGCGGGAGAGGATGTGGAAGCTGTCCAGGCAGGTGCCGAGCGCCGGGTGGCCGGCGGTCTCGACGATGCGCCAGGCGTGGTCGTACGTGCTGACGTGACGGCCCCACGCGAGCGCCTCGTAGGCGACGCGGATGCCGAAGTCCTCGGCTAGGTCGGCCAGTTGGGACAGGTGTGCGGCGGCGAGGGCGTCGTCGTCCACGGCGAGCGGACTGACGCTGGAGCAGACGAGGACGGTGTCGGCGCCGAGCCTGCGCATCAGCTCGAACTTGCGCCGGGCGCGGCGCAGGTTGCGGGCGAACTCGTCCTCGGGCACCGCCTCGATGTCGCGCATCGGCTGGTAGAGGTCGATGGTGAGGCCCAGGTCGGCGCAGCGGGCCCGGATCTCCTCCGGGGTGAGGGGACTGGCGAGCAGGTCGTTCTCGAAGATCTCGACGCCGTCGAAGCCGGCCCGGGAGGCGGCCGTGAGCTTCTCGGTGAGGGATCCGCTGAGGGAGACGGTGGCGATGGACGTGCGCATGTCGGTACCTCTGTCTTCCGTGACGCCCGGGACTACTTCGGTGCCGGTACGGCGCCGGCCAGCTCCGCGATGTCCGCGAGCATGCGCGCGCTGTCGGGTTCCCGGCCGGTGAACAGGCGGAAGGCGTCCGCCGCCTGGAAGACGGCCATACCGCCGCCGTCGAGCGTGGCGCAGCCGAGCGCCCGCGCGGTACGCAGCAGCTCGGTCTCCAGCGGGCGGTAGACCACCTCGGCGACCCACAGGCCCGGGTGGAGGAGTGCGGCGGGGAAGGGCAGGCCGGGGTGGGCGGCCATGCCGGTGGGGGTGGCGTGGACGAGGCCGTCGGCCCGTGCGAGCAGGTCCGCCAGGCGGTCGGGGGTGGCGGCCGGCGCCCGGCCCTCGCCGAAATGGCGGTTCAGGGAGTCGGAGAGAGCGGCCGCCCGCTCGGGCATCGCGTCCACGACCGTGACCCGCTCGGCGCCCAGGGTGAGCATGGCGTGCGCGACGGCCGCGCCCGCACCGCCCGCGCCCAGCTGTACGACCCGCTCCAGCGGCGCGTCGGGCAGACCGCGCGCGAAGGAGGCGGCGAAGCCGGTGACGTCGGTGTTGTGGCCGACAGCCCGCCCGTCCTGCCCGAAGACGACGGTGTTGACCGCGCCCAGCGCCTCGGCCTGCGGGGCGAGGGTGTCCAGGTGCCGGATGACCTGCTGCTTGCAGGGGTGCGTGATGTTGAGCCCGTCGAAGCCCAGGTCGCGGGCGGCCCGCACCAGATCGCCCACCGCCTCGGGCGGCACCCCGAGGGCATCGATGTCGATGAGCCGGTACAGATACCGCAGACCCTGGCGGTCGGCCTCCCGCTCGTGCAGCGCGGGACTGAGCGAGGGACCGATACCGGAACCGATCAGACCGACGAGATACGAGTCCTTGGGCACCACGCGGGACCTCCTGAGCGGCTCACTAATGTACGAACTAGTACGTTAGCTATATCAGCATCACGGGCCGCCGGGAAGCCCCTGACCGATGATCGGCGTCCTTCGCGGCCGGGCTCCTTCTACAATCTGCGGCACTGCCCCGTAGCCCGAAGGAACCCGATGACCAGCGTCGAAGAACCGGCACGAACAGGCGGGCGCATCCGTGACGCCGCGCGCACCCAGGCCGAGATTCTCGACGTGGCGACCCAGGAGTTCGCCCGGGCCGGCTTCGCCGGGGCCCGCGTGGACGAGATCGCGGCCCGCACCCGCACCACCAAGCGAATGATCTACTACTACTTCGGCGGCAAGGAACAGCTGTTCACAGCCGTTCTCGAGCGGGCGTACGCCGTCATCCGCGAGGCCGAGCAGGGCCTGGACGTCGAACACCTGGACCCGGTCGCCGCCATCCGGCGCCTGGCGGAGGTCACCTTCGACCACCACGAGCAGCACCCCGACTTCATCCGCCTGGTGAGCATCGAGAACATCCACGAGGCCGTGCACATCGCCGCCTCCGAGAAGCTCGGCAAGATCAGCTCGCCGGCCCTCGACGTGATCCGCCGAATCCTGGAGCAGGGGCAGAGGTCCGGGCTCTTCACGGCCGACGTGGACGCCGTCGACCTGCACGCGATGATCAGCGCGTTCTGCTTCTTCCGGGTCGCCAACCGGCACACCTTCGGCGCCCTGTTCGGCCGCGACCTGATCGACCCGGCCCAGCGCGAGCACTACCGCGCGATGCTCGGCGACATGGTCATCGCCTACCTGACGGCGGAGCGTGCGGCGGACTGAGGGCGCCCGCCCCGGCGCGGGACCTGGAGCGGCGGTCGGCGGCGGATCGGGGACCCCACCGGACAGGAAGATCCTTCGGCACCACCTCTTGACACGTGGGAAACGTCGGCGCAACATCCCACCCACCGCCACTAACTACCCAGTGGGTTAATTAGCCGAAGATCCGGCATCCGCCCCTCTCCCCTCCGCTCACTCCACTGTGGTGGAGTTCCCCCGAAGGAGCACGCCGTGTCCGTCCCCGCCGCCGCACCGCCCGGCCAGCCGAAGAAGGCCGCCACGGCCGCCTGGATCGGCAGCGCCCTGGAGTACTACGACTTCTTCATCTACGGCAGCGCGGCAGCGCTGATCTTCCCCGAGGTCTTCTTCGACGAGTCCGACCCGGCCACCGCGACCCTGCTGTCCCTGGCCACGTTCGGCGTCGCGTACGCGGCCCGCCCGGTCGGCGCGCTCTTCCTCGGACACTTCGGCGACAAGCTCGGACGCAAGAAGATCATGGTCTTCACGCTGATCCTGATGGGCCTGTCGACGTTCCTGATCGGCTGCCTGCCCACCCGCGACCAGGTCGGCACCCTCGCCCCCGTGCTGCTCGTCCTGTGCCGCGTCCTGCAGGGCATCTCGGCGGCCGGTGAGCAGGCCAGCGCCAACTCCATGTCACTGGAGCACGCGCCGTCACAGCGGCGCGGCTTCTTCACCAGCTTCACCCTGAGCGGCACCCAGGGCGGCCAGCTGCTCGCCACGCTGGTCTTCATCCCCGTCGCCGCGCTGCCCGACGACCAGCTGCTGTCCTGGGGCTGGCGGGTGCCGTTCTGGATGAGCGTCGCGGTCGCCGTGGTCGGCTTCGTCATCCGCCGCAAGCTGGAGGAGACCCCGGCCTTCGCCCAGCAGACCGCCGCGGAAGGCGTCGTCAGGATGCCGCTGGCGATCTTGATGCGTGAGCACTGGGCGGACGTCCTGCGGGTCGTCGCGGGCGCCCTCATCGCCTCGGTCAGCACGATCTTCACCGTGTGGGCGCTGTCGTACGCGACCAGCGACTCGGTCGGCATGAGCCGCTCCTCCATGCTGTGGGTGGGCGCGCTCGCCAACCTCGTCGCGCTCGCCGCGATCCCCTTGTGGGCCACCCTGTCGGACCGCATCGGCCGCCGCCCGGTCTTCCTGGTGGGCGCCATAGGCAGCGCGGTGATGATGTTCCTGTACCTGTGGGCCATCTCCACGGGCTCCTACGCGCTGACCCTGATCCTCGGCATCGTCACCTTCGGTGTCGTCTACAGCGCCGCGAACGGCGTCTGGCCCTCCTTCTACGGCGAGATGTTCTCCACCCGCGTCCGCCTGTCCGGCATGGCCATCGGCACCCAGATCGGCTTCGCCGTGGCCGGCTTCGCGGTCACCTTCGCCGCCCAGATCGCCGGCCCGGACGGCGACGACTGGTCCTCGGTGGCCCTGTTCACCGCCGCCCTGTGCGTCCCTCCGGTCATCGCCGCCCTCACGGCCCGCGAGACCCACGGGATCCCGACGGAGCGGCTCGGCGAACGCGCACCGCGGCGGGCGCACCAGCCGGAGAAGGTGACTGCCTGATCCCGCCGCCTTCCACCTGTCCCCGGAGCCACGCCTGGCTCCGGGGACAGGCCGTGTGCGGGCTTCCGGGCGGCACGCCGGTACCTGGGACGCACCACCCCACCCGTCCCCGCCCCGTTGACAGACGACGTGTCCGGCAAGAACATCGGCCGAAACGAGCAGAAAAGAACAGCTCTGCGCGCGCCGCGGCCACCGTGGCCCCGAGGGGGGAGGAACCTCCGCGCGCACCGGCCGGTTTCAGGGGCGGCCGGTGCGCGCGGAGTTGACGGAGGATCAGCCACCGCCGCGGACCTGTCGGGGCCCTTGAACCTGACACCGGTGTCAAGGCCGACCCTGCCCGCATGACCACGGACACCGAAACCGGACCCGACACCCCGTCACCGTCGGCCAGGACGCCCCGAAGCCGCGAACTCCCCCTGCCCGCCCTCCTCGCCCTCGCCACCGCCGTCTTCGTCACCAGCCTCACCGAGACCCTCCCCGCGGGTCTGCTGCCCGCGATGAGCGCGGACCTCGCGGTGGGCGAGCCGGCGGCGGGGCAGGCGGTGACCGTCTACGCCGCCGGTACGGCCCTCACCGCGATCCCGCTGTCCGCGGCGACCGCAGGATGGCGGCGCAAGCGGCTGCTGCTGACGGCCATGGCGGGCTTCGCCGTCGCCAACACGGTCACGGCCGTGTCGGGAAGCTATCCGCTGACCATGGTGGCCCGGTTCGTCGCGGGCGTCGCCGCCGGACTCGCCTGGGCGCTGCTGGCCGGGTACGCCCGGCGGCTGGTGCCCGTCCCGCTGCAGGGCAGGGCGGTCGCGGTGGTCATGGCGGGGGTGCCGGTGGCGCTGTCGCTGGGGGTGCCCGCGGGCACGTTCCTGAGCGGGGCGCTGGGCTGGCGGGTCGCGTTCGCGCTGATGACCGTCGTCGCCGTCGTCCTGCTCGGCTGGATCGCGCTGCTGGTGCCGGACGTGCCCGGCCAGGAAGCGGGCCGCCGGGTCCCGACGGTGCGGACGCTGACCGTCCCCGGAGTCGTACCCGTGCTGTCCGTGACCCTGGTGTTCGTACTGGCCCACACCATCCTGTACGCCTACATCGCCACCTTCCTGGACCGGATCGGCATGGGCGGCTCGGCCGGCCTGGTGCTGCTCGTGTTCGGTGCCGCATCCCTGGTGAGCGTCTGGGTCGTGGGTGCCGGCATCGACCGTCGGCTGCGCGCCCTGACCCTGGGAAGCGTCCTGCTGGTCGGGGTGGCGGCGGCCCTGCTCGCCCTCTTCACGGACAGCCCGGCCCTCGTCCACGTGGCGGCCGCGCTGTGGGGACTCGGCTGGGGCGGAGCCCCCACCCTGCTGCAGACCGCAGTGGCCGACGCGGGCGGCGACCAGGCGGACGCGGCGCAGGCGATGCTGGTCACCCTGTGGAACGCGGCGATGGCGGGCGGCGGCGTGGCCGGCGGGATCCTGCTCGGCCTGTTCGGCGCGACGGCGTTCCCGTGGAGCGTGGCGGCGCTGCTCGTGCCGGTGTTCGCCGTCGTGACGGGGGCGCGGGCGCATGGGTTTCCGGTGCGGCGGGGTGGAGCGTGAGGCAGGGTGGAGCGTGAGGCGGGGCCGGTGGTGAGGCCGGGCCGGTCCGGGGGCGGGGTTCGGCCGCTGGGTGTGCACCCAGCGCCCACGCCCCCACCTCCCACGTCCCCACCTCCCGCGTCCCCACCGCCCGGCCGGCCACCTGGCCGCCCTTCGGGCTCAGCCCTGATCGCTCCGCTTGGGAATCCCGTACGCCCGTTCCACCCTCAGCCGCAGCACGAGTCGGCGGTCGCGGACCATCGCCGCCCGGTAGTCCTCCCAGTCGGGGTGTTCGCCCTGGACGTCGCGGTAGAGCCGGATGAGCTCCTCCACCGTCTCGTCGTACGGATCCTGCGCCACCGGTGTGAGGTCGGCCGTGCCCTCGGCGACCGTGTAGGCCCACCGGTCGGCGCTGGTCACGTGGTACGACGCCCGCGGATCACGGCGCAGATTGCGGGTCTTGGCACGGTCGTCGGTGATCGAGACCCGGATGGTCCGCTCGTCCGGGTAGTAGGCGTGACTGACGTTCGACAACTGGGGCCGGCCGTCGTGCTTGAGGGTCACCAGGACCCCGCCGTGTCCGTCGGAGAGCAGTTGGAGCAGCGCGTCCTGAGTCATGACTGGATCAACCAGTCCTGACGAGCCGCGTATTCCTGCGCCGCGGGTTCGACACGGTGATGGTGGCGGGGGCGGTGGCCTGCGGGGCCCTGCCGGGACGAACCGTCACGCGATCGACGATCATTCCGATGCGAGGGGGACCATTCGCCCGTTCCTGCGCGACGATGATGTCTGAGGTCGTTGCGGCGGGGTAGGCCGGACCGCACCTCGACGAACGCGACGGAGGAGAACGATGGCACTGCTGCGACAAGAGGTGGACCCGGGTGAGGTCGGCCTGGACGGGAAGGCACTGGACCGCCTCGACCAGCATTTCGCCCACTGTGTCGACGAGGGCCGGCTGCCCGGCTACCTCGTGGCCGTCGCCCGCGGCGGACGCGTCGCCCACCTCACCACGCACGGCCACCGTGACATCGCGGCCGGGCTGCCCGTCGAGGCCGACACCCTGTGGCGGATCTACTCCATGACCAAGCCGGTCACCGCGGTCGCCGCGCTGATCCTGGTGGAGGAGGGACGGCTGTCGCTGGACGACCCGGTCGACCGGTACCTTCCGGCCTTCGCGCAACCACGGGTGTACGTGAGCGGCTCCGGCGCCGACACCGTGACCCGCCCGGCCGACGGTCCGATCCGCGTACGGCATCTGATGACCCACACCGCGGGCCTGACGTTCGCCTTCTACCACACGCACCCGGTCGACGCCCTCTACCGCGAGGCCGGCCTGGAGTCGTCGGTGGTGCCGGGCACGACCCTGGCCCAGACGACGGACGTCTACGCGAGCCTGCCGCTGCAGTTCGAGCCGGGCACGCAGTGGAACTACTCGGTCGCCTCCAACGTGCTGGGCCGGGTCATCGAGGTGGCGTCCGGGCAGCCGCTCGACACGTTCTTCGCCGAGCGGATCTTCGGCCCGCTCGGGATGACCGACGCCGGTTTCCGCGTGAGCGACGAACAGGCGAAGAGGCTCTCCGAGCTGTACGGCGACGCCGACGGCGGCGGCATCGAGCCGATCGCGGGTCTCCCCCTGCGCGGCCGCCCGCGTTTCCTGTCCGGCAGTGGCGGCATGGTGGCCTCCGCCCACGACGTCCACCGCTTCATGGAGTTGCTGCGCCGCCGCGGCGAGCTCGACGGCACCCGCCTCCTCGCCCCCGAGACGGTGGACCTGATGACGTCCAACCACCTCCCGGGCGGCGCCGACCTGCGCGCCTTCGGCAGTCGCCCCGCCCACGACGAACGCGGCAACGACGGCGTCGGCTTCGGCCTCGGCGTCTCCGTGGTCATCGACCCGGCCCGCACGCAGGCACCCTCGGGAATGGGGACGTACGGCTGGAGCGGGGTCGCGACCACGACCTTCTGGGTCGACCCGAGCCGGGATCTGTCCGTGCAGTTCATGACACAGGTACGGCCCAGGAGCTCGCACACGATCTTCCCGGATCTGAAGCGGCTGGTGCACGAGGCGGTCGCCGCCTAGGGGCTGCCGCCGCCCGCGGCCCTGGTGCCGGGCCGAGGTCCGGACCGGGTGCCGAGCCGAGCTCCGGACCGGGTGCCGGGCCCAGCTGGCGGGGCTGTGGTCCGGTGCCGGACCGGGTGCCGCGCCCAGCTCCGGACCGGGTGCCTCGCCCAGCTGGGCGGGGCTGTGGTCCAGTGCCGGACCGGGCTCCCGACCGGGTGCCAGGCCAGGTGCCAGGCTGGCTCCGGACCGGGTGCCGGACCGGGCGGGGCAAGGGTTTGGTCGGGCGGGGCGAGGTTGTGGTCGGGCGGGCCGGGGTTGTGGTCGGGCGGGGAGGCGCGTCCTACTGGTCGACGCGGAGGGTGAAGTGGACGCCCTCCCGGGCGAGTTCGGCCAGCCACTGCTCGGAGCGGGCCGCCGTCTCGGCCGCGCGGCTGAGGCCGGGCGGCAGGGAGCCGTCCAGGATGTGCCGGACACCGAGGGCGAGGGGGCGGGAGACGCAGCGGGCCATGGCGCTCTCCTCCTCGTCCCCCACCAGGTCCAGCAGGTAGCCGCCCGACCAGTCCCGTCCGGCGCCGCCGCGCACATCCAGCGAGACGGCGAGGACGACCCGGTCGCGGTCGGCGTCCGTGGTCGGGTACTTCGCCGCCAGTTCCTGGGCCAGGGCGGCGATCCGGGCGTCGTCGCCGGTGCGCAGCTCGGCGAAGACGCCGTCCCAGGCGCGCAGCCAGCCGTCCAGGCGCAGGGTGCCACGGACGAAGGTGCGCGGCTTCCAGGCCGTCGGCAGACCGTACTGCTCGATGAAGGGGAGGCTGTCGCGGTTGGGGTACACCTCGAAGGTCTCCCGGTCGAGGACGTGCCGCCGGGTCGCCTCCCAGGGCCGCTCGGCGGTGGTCTTCGCGCCGTCCTCGACATAACGGGCGGGCGAGCGCAGGGCGTTCAGGACGCCCGCGGGGGCCCAGCTGAAGCGGTACCGGAAGTCGTTCGGGACGGCGGGGACACCGCCGCAGTAGGAGGTGAGGCTGTAGGAGGCCGGCGTGCCGTCGCCGACGGCCTCCCGGGCGCGGGCGACGAGGCTGTGCGCGAAGAGGTGGTCGATGCCCGGGTCGAGTCCGGCCTCGGTGAGGACGACGACCCCGGCCCGCGCGGCCGCGGGAACCTGCTCCAGCAGCGCGTCGGACACATAACTGGAGCAGGCGAAGTGCGCCCGCTTGCGGACACACAGGTCCAGCAGTGCGGCGTGTTCGGGAGCGGGCAGCATCGACACCACCACGTCCCCGGGCACGAGGTCGGCCGCGAGCGCGTCCGGTGTGTACGCGCGGGGCTCGGCACGGGAGGCGAGGCCGAGCCCGTCGAGGGCCTCGGCGGCGCGTTCCTCGGTGCGGTGCCACAGCCGTACCCGCTCGGCCGCCTCGCACAGGGCGGCCAGACCGCTGCCGGTGGACAGCCCGGCACCGATCCAGTGGACGGTGCCGCTCGCGGGAACCGCCTCGGGCGCGGGAACCACCTCAGACATCACGCGACTGCCCTTCTACGATGCCGAGTTCACGGCAGGCCTGACGGAACCGGTCCAGACAGCGCCCCCACGGCCCGCCCACCTCGAAGCCGAGGAGCTGGGGCAGCAGGGCGGCCGAGAAGTCGGTGCTGGACTCCTTCGGCAGCAGGGACGGCAGGTTGTCGATGGCGATCAGGTCCAGCGGCGGCTCCTTGCGCAGCCGGCGGGCGGGGTCCGTCCAGTCGGTGGTGCGGTCGTAGACCGGCAGGACGTTCAGGGGCGACCCCACGTCGCAGGTGACGTCGCACAGGGTGCGCAGCCGGCGGGCGGGGTCGTCGAGGTTCTCCTCGCGGAGGAAGGGCGGGACGGGGGTGGTGGCGAGGACGGCGTTCACCATGACGTCGTGGGCCAGCAGGGCGCTGCGGTCCAGGTCGCGGGTCTCGTCGAGGTCCCAGCAGGTGGGCTCGACCCCGGCCGTGTGGAAGGCGACGCGTGCGCCCCGCCCGCTGCGGCCGAGCGCCCCGATCACCAGGGCGGTGAACTCCTCGTCCCCGGCCGCCGGACGCAGTGTCTCGTCCAGCGCGTCCTTGTCGGTGGGCGTCAGCGGCGCGAGGAGCCTGCCCCGGTGCTGGAGGACGGCCAGGGCCGCGCCCAGGTAGCCGGCCCAGTACCCGAAGGCGGCGAGCCGGCGGCCGTTGTCGTCGACGAGGTACTCGAGGTCGAGCAGTGCCCCTCCCCCGCGGACGAACCGTCGCAGCAAATCGTCCGCCCCCGGCTGCCGTTTGTAGGCGTGCCCGAAGAAGACATGACGGTGCTTCAGTTCGGTGGGTGTGTCGGGGAGTTCCTTCAGGCCGAGGATCACCGCGTCGTCGGGCGCCGACATCCACGAGCCCGCGGGCGCGACCCGGCAGCCGGCCTCCTGGTACTCCTCGACGGGGAAGATCCGCTGCCCGGACTCCTCGACGGTGAGTGTCACTCCGCTGTCGACGAGCCGGCGGGCGTCGGACGGCACGACCGGGGTCCGCCGTTCGGTGGTGCGGACCTCGTGGCGCAGCCACAGGTGAAGCTCGGTCATACGCGGTTGGCCTCCGGGCGCGGGGCGTCGGCCGCGAATCGGCCGACGCTCAACGGGCTGACGTCCACGAAGGGTACGCGGCCCAGGTACAGGTCTCGGACGACCTCGCCGACGGCGGGCCCCTGGAGGAAGCCGTGGCCGGAGAAGCCGGTTGCATACAGAAAACGGGATACTGAAGTCGCTTCGCCGATCAGGGCGTTGTGGTCCGGGGTGAGCTCGTACAGACCCGCCCAGCCGCCGGTGCGGCGCAGTTCGAGGAGGGCGGGGGCGCGCTGCTCCATGGCCGCGCCGAGGCGGGGGATCCAGCGGTCGTGGGTGTCGGTGGCGAAGCCGGGCCGCTCGTCGGGGTCGGACATGCCGACGAGGAGGCCGGGGCCCTCGGTGTGGAAGTAGAGACTGGTGGTGAAGTCGATGGTCATGGGCAGGTCGGGCGGCAGGTCGTCGACCGGTTCGGTGACCGCGATCTGGCGGCGCAGCGGCTCGACGGGCAGGTCGAGACCGGCCATCGCGGCGACGGCCCGCGACCAGGCGCCGGCCGCGCAGATCACCGTGTCGGTGGCGATGCGGCCCCTGCTGGTCAGGACGGCCGTGATGTCGGCGCCGCGCAGTTCGATGCCGGTGACGTCGCAGTGCCGCAGGACCGTCGCACCGTGGCGGCGGGCGGTGGCCGCGTAGCCGTGGACGACCGCCTCGGGTGTGCAGTGGCCGTCGTCGGGCGAGAAGGCGGCCGCGAGCAGTCCCTCGGTGCTGATCAGCGGGGAGAGCCGGCGGGCGTCGGCCGGGTCGATCATGCGGCTGGGCACACCGAGGGAGTTCTGCAGTCGAACGCCCGCCTCGAAGGAGGCGACGTCCTCGGGTGTCGACAGCAGGAACAGATAGCCGACCCGGTGCAGGCCGATGTCGTACCCCGTGTCCTGCTCGAAGCGGGCGAACGCCTCCAGACTGCGCGCGCCCAGCTGGATGTTGAGCTCGTCGGAGAACTGCGCCCGCACTCCGCCCGCCGCCTTCGACGTGGACCCGGAGGCGAGTTCGTCCCGCTCCACCAGCACCACGTCCGGTACGCCCGCCCGGGCCAGGTGGCAGGCGATGCTCGTGCCCATCACCCCGCCGCCGACCACGACGACCCCGGCACGCATGGTCACCTGCGCTCTCCCTTCGCCGCCTTCGCCGCCTCGACAACGGCCCAGGCGGCGGCCGCGTCCTGGACGCCGAGGCCGACACTGTTGTAGTAGACGACGTCCTCGGCCCCCGTCCTCGCCGTGCGCCGCCCGGTGAGCACCTCGCCCAGCGCGATCAGGTCCTCGCGGGCCAGCAGCCCCTCCCCCAAAGCGTCCACGACCGGTCCGGCATGCCCGGCCGCGGTCTTCGGGTCGTCCACGACGACGGCTCCGGTCTCCGCGGCCCGCCGTACCACCTCGGCGTCCACCTCGCGGCGGCCGGGCTCGAACGACCCCACGCTCACGACCGTGCAGCCGGGATCCAGCCACTGCCCGCGCACCACGGGTGTGGTGCTGAGCGTGCAGGCAGCGACCAGCGACGCCCCGCGCACGGCCGCCTCGGCGCTGCCGGCCGGTTCGACGGGCAGACCCAGCTCGGCGGCAAGGGTCTCGGCGGCACGGGTACGGCGGCGCGGGGTCGGGCTCCACAGTCGTACCGACTTCAGCCCCCGCACCCGGGCGATCGCCCGCACATGGGCGAGGGCCTGGGTGCCCGAGCCGAGGACCGCGAGGTCGGCGGCGTCGGGGCCGGCCAGCGCGTCGACGGCGACGGCGCTCGCCGCGGCCGTGCGCAGGGTCGTCACCGCCGTACCGTCCATGACCGCGGCGAGACGGCCCGTCACCGGGTCGAGCACGGTGACGACGGCGTGCACGGTCGGCAGCCCGGCCGCCGCGTTCCGCGGATTGACACTGCCGAACTTCGCGACCGCCCCGGTGTCCGCCGACAGTCGGGAGACGTACGCGAAGACGACGCTGTCGTCGAAGCGGCTGGGATGCATGATCTTCCCGGGCAGGTCGGCGCCGCCCGCGCCGAGCACGGTGAAGGCCGCGCGCTGCGAGGCGATCGCCGTGTCGGCGTCGAGGAGGCGTCTCACCTGCTGCCCGGAGAGGAAGAGGACGTCGTCGGTCATTCCCTCTTCCTGTCCCCGCTCGCCGCCCCGGAATCAGGACAGGTGCGCCACCGCGTCCAGATGGGGCAGATGGTGGTCCAGCCGTTCCCGCTTCGTCCGCAGATAGGTGATGTTGTTCTCACACGGCGGTATCAGCAGCGGCACCGTCTCGGCGACCTCGATGCCGTGCCGCACCAGCGCCTCACGCTTGCGCGGGTTGTTCGACATCAGGCGGACCGAGTTCACGCCCAGGTCGTGCAGGATCTCGGCGGCCACACCGTAGTCGCGGGCGTCCACCGGCAGGCCGAGTGCCAGGTTCGCCTCGACGGTGTCCAGGCCCTCCGCCTGCAGCGCCATCGCCCGCAGCTTGCCGAGCAGGCCGATGCCCCGGCCCTCATGCCCTCTGAGATAGACGACGATGCCGCTGCCCTCGGCGACGACCGCGCGCAGCGCGGAGGCGAGTTGGTCGCCGCATTCGCAGTGCTGGGAACCGAAGGCGTCACCGGTCAGGCACTCGGAATGCAGGCGGGTCAGGACGTCGTCCGTGCCGATCTCGCCGTAGACCAGGGCCACTTGTTCGTCGCCGCGGTCGTGATCGAGGTAGCCGACCGCCTGGAATTTCCCGTACACGGTGGGCAGCGGCGCATTCACCACGCGTTCCACACCGGTGCGCTGTGGCGACTTCTTGCCGAGCACGCCAATTTTATCTGTCATGATCTGGTTCCTAAGCAGAGACGAAAGGCCGGGAAAAGATGAGTGGTTCACGAATACGGTCGGCTGCGTACGGTCTGGTGCCGGCGGACACTACCGAAGACGTACGGACGCGAGGCGCTGACGTCTCAACGCAGGTGGCCGTCCTTCCGGTCGGGAGCTTCGAGCAGCACGGTGCGTACCTTCCGCTGGCGACCGACACACTGGTGGCCTGTGCCGTCGCCCAGGAGATCGCCGCGGCGTACCCGGTGCACCTCCTGCCTCCGGTGACGATCTCCTGTTCGCACGAGCACGCGGCCTGGCCGGGAACCGTCAGCATCTCCTCGGTGACCCTTCACGCGGTGGTACGGGACATAGCGGCTTCGCTTCGCCGTTCCGGCGTCGACACCCTGGTGGTGGTCAACGGGCACGGCGGGAACTACGTGCTGGGCAACGTCGTTCAGGAATCCTCCGCGCGCGGTGAGCGGATGGCCCTCTTCCCGGCCGCGGAGGACTGGGAGGCGGCGCGGGAGCGGGCCCAGGTGGCCACGTCGCTGCTCACCGACATGCACGCGGGAGAAATAGAGACCTCCATTCTTCTGCACGCTCATCCCGAATGTGTCCGACCCGGCTATGAGACCTCCGATTTCGTCGCGGACGACCGTCGCCATCTCCTGACCCTCGGTATGTCCGGCTATACCGATTCGGGTGTCATCGGCCGCCCTTCGCTGGGCTCCGCGGAAAAGGGGAAGGCGCTCCTGGCGAGCCTGGCGGAATCCTTCGGCACGTATTTCTCGATGCTGACCGGCGGCGAGTCCACGGAGTAGGCCGTGGGCGTGTGACGGGGTTCCGGGACCGCCACCACGGCCCGGGCCCCGCTGTCGTTTCCCGCCGCGGCGCGCAGGCCGGCGTACCAGCGGACGACGAGCACCAAGACGCCCGGCAGGCTCGCCACGAAGCTCAGCACCCCGTACACGACCGCGACCGTGAGGCCGCTGGCGGCGCCCAGCCCGGCGGCGCCGAACGCCCAGGCGGTGACGCCCTCTCGGGGGCCCCAGCCGCCGACGTTCAGCGGCAGGCTCATGGCGAGCAGGGCGAGCACCGCGAGCGGCAGCAGTACGGCGGCCGAGGCGGCGGATCCGGCGACGCGGGCGGCGACGACGAACATCCCGAGGTGGCCCGCCAGGACGACGGCGGAAGAGAGCGCGACGCCGGGCCAGTTGCGGCGCGAGAGCAGCCCCTCGCGCGCCTCGCCGAGGCTCGTGCGCAGCGCCCGCCCCCGGCGCGAGGGGGCCCGGTTCGGCCGGAGGGCCAGGACGACGGCGAGCGCGCCCAGCGCGGCGAACGCGATCAGGGGCGCGAAGTGCCGGACGTCGGCCAGCACCGGCGACGGCATCGTCAGCAGTACGGCGCCGCCGACGACGGCCAGGACGACCTGCCCCGCGGCCCGTTCGATGACGACCGAGCGCACCCCGCGGCCCAGATCACCGGCGCTCTGCCCGTGCCGTACCGCCCGGTGGACGTCGCCCAGGACACCGCCGGGCAGGGCGGCGTTCAGGAACAGCGCACGGTAGTAGTCGGCGACGGCCGGGCCGAGCGGCAGCCGGATGCGCAGGCCACGGGCCACCAACTGCCAGCGCCAGGCGCTGAACACGGTGGTGACGAGGCCGATCCCGAGCGCCACCAGCAGCGTCGCACCGTCGATCCGGCGCAGGCCGTCCAGGAAGACGCCGGTGCCCAGGCGCCACAGGAGCACGGAGATGATGGCCACGCCGGCCACGGTGCCGAAGTGGGTGCGCAGAGCACGGGAGTTGAGGCGGGTGAAGAAGGAGCGTGCGAAGAAGGAGCGCGCGGCGCCCGGCCGGGATGCCGACACGATCACGCCGATACGGTCCCCGGAGACGGCCGCACCGGTGGGGGCCGCCGGTGTGCCGACGATTGGGGAGGGCGCCACGACCAGGCTGGTGTGCCGCGCCCGCGGCTCGACACCGGGCAGAGCGGCCCAGGTCCGCACCGTCTCCACGCTCATGACGCTCCGCCCGTCGGCCGGGACAGTGCCAGCAGGTCGGTGTGGTGGACCACGACCCGCAACTCGCCGGCCGCGCAGGCCGCGAGGCGCTCCTGCAGATAGCGGTCGGCGCGTTCGCGCAGTTCCGGGCGCTGTTCCACGGCCGCGCCGACCCAGCCGCGCAGCCACTGCGCGGTCAGCTCGGACTCGGCCGGGCCGAGCCGCCAGGGGCTCGGGTGCAGCCGTACCGTCGCGCCGCGTTCGGAGAACGCCTCGCACGCCGCGGTGACGGCGTCCGGTCCGAGCAGGCCGCCTTGGCGCTGGTGGGCGTTGAACGCGTCGGCGATCTCCGCGTCGAGCGGGTGGGACGGGGTGAGGTCCACGCGGCCGGCCACGGAGAGCGTCAGCAGGGCCGGGCAGCCCGCCCCGGTGCAGGCGTCGGCGAGGGCGTCGATCTCCTCGCGGGTGAGGACGTCGAGCAGCGCGGAGGCCGTCACCAGGGACGCGCCGGCGAGGACGTCCGGGGTGAGCAGGCCGACGTCCCCGCGGCGGGTCTCGGCCGAGACGCGGCTGCCGTCGGCGCCGGCCCGCGGGGAGGCCACGGCGGCGAAGTGCAGGAGGTAGGGGTCGCGGTCGTGCAGGATCCAGTGCTGGGTGCCGTCCAGGCGGGGGGCCAGCCAGCGGCCCATCGAGCCGGTGCCGCAGCCCAGGTCGTGGACGACGGTCCCGGCCTTGCCCGGCAGGTTCGCGAGCCGGATCCGCAGGGGATCGATCAGCTCGGCCGCCCGCGCGGCGGCGTCGGCGCCCTCCCGCAGCTCCAGCCACTCGGGGGCGTAACGCGGCGGATCGTCGGGCCCGGCGTCTCGCAACCGCACGGTCGGACGCTCGCCGGGGCGCAGGGTGGGGCCCGCGCCGGCGATGACCTGTCCGGCGCCGCCGGGGACTTCCCCGGATCCGGTGACCGGGGCGGGGGCAGAAGCAGGGGCGGGGGCGGGGGTTTCCATTGGCGTTCCTCCAGGACCGGCGACCACGAAATCCCTCGACTCGACGGCCTCCTCGGGGCCGAGCTGCGTCGGAATCATCCCCGCCTGCTGTGTCATTGCCGTCTCCCTCATGCCATCCTCCGGGGTTCGCTCGGCAGTCGTCCCAGGACGACGGCCAGGCTGCGGGCCGTCGCCGCCCAGCCGCCCAGGGCGGACCGCCGGCCCCGGGCAGCCGCCTTCAGCCGGCGTCGTACGTCCGCCTCGCCGAACCAGCCGCGCAGCTCCGAGGCGAGGGCGGCCGGGTCCTCCGGCGGGACGAGGATGCCGGGCACGCCGCCGTCGGGGGCGCGGCCGACCGCCTCGGGCAGGCCGCCGACGTCCGTGGCCAGCACGGGGATGCCCCGGGCGAGCGCCTCGGTGACCGCCATGCCGTACGTCTCGGCGTAGGAGGTGAGGACCATGAGGTCGGCCGCGTTGTAACTGGCGTCGAGTTCGGCGCCGGACTGCGGGCCCGCGAGATGCAGGCGGTCCTGGAGGCCGTAGTTGCGGATCAGCACTCTCAGGGAGGCGACGTACTGCGGATCCTGCGTGAGTCCGCCGACGCAGACGCAGCTCCACGGCAGTTCGGTCACCCCGGCCAGCGCCTCCACCAGCCGGTGCTGGCCCTTGCGCGGGGTCACGGCGGCCACGCACAGCAGCCGCGAGACACCGTCGGTGCCGGAGGCGAGGGGGGCGATGTCGGCGCCGGGGGCGGCGACATGGACCCGGTCGGGGGCCAGACCGTGGTGGGAGACGAGGCGGCGGACAGCCCAGTCGCTGGTGGCGATGACGGCGGGCACGGCCCGCAGAACGGCGCGCTCCCGGGCGTCCAGTTCCGCCGCCACCGCCGGGTCCAGTCCCGTCTCGTCGCCGAGCGGGAGGTGGACCAGGACGGCCAGGCTCAGCCGTTCCGCCTCGGGGACGACGATCTCCGGGACACCGCACGCGACCAGCCCGTCCAGGAGGACGACCGTCCCGTCCGGCAGGTCCCGCAAGGTCTGCGCGAGTTGCGCACGGGCCGCCACTCCCGGGCGGGGCCACTCGCCGGGCACCGCGTGCTGGTGCACCTGCCAGCCGAAGCCGGGCAGGTCCAGACTCACGCGCCGGTCGTAGGCGTTGCCGCCGCTGGGCGCCGTCGGGTCGTCCACGCCGCCCGGCAGGACGAAGTGCACCGAACGCAGGGACATCGGGATGATCTCCGCGTTCTTGAGGGCGGAGTGCTGCACGGGCACGTAGTCGAGCGCCGCGGTGGCGGCCGTCGACCGCTCCATCGTCGTGTCGGTCACAGGGCACGCTCGTAACTCGCCCAGGCGACGTGCGACTCGTGCAGCGCCACGGTGAGACCCGCCAGACCCCTGGCGCCCTCGCCGAGCGCGCCCTTGTGGATCCGCTCGGCGAGCCGGTCCGCGATGACCTTGGCCAGGAACTCCGTGGAGGTGTTGACTCCGGCGAAGTCGGGCTCGTTGTCGAGGTTCCGGTAGTTCAGCTCGCTGACTACGGCGCCGAGTTCCTGTGTGGCGAGTCCGATGTCGACGACGATGTTGTCGTCGTCCAGCTGCTCGCGCCGGAACGTGGCGTCCACCAGGAACGTCGCTCCGTGCAGGCGCTGCGCGGGGCCGAAGACCTCGCCGCGGAAGCTGTGGGCGATCATGATGTGATCGCGGACGGTGATGCTGAACAACGGACGACCCTCCAGGTGCGGCGCGTCTTGTCCCCCGCTGATCCCTGCCGGGGGATGCCGTGTAGTACGGCTCCCCGCCCCCCGTTGTTCAGCCTCCTCTCACTCTTTTCTCAGGTCAGGCGCTCTTGCGCACCTGAGGTAGGCGGTACGGGAGGGAACCCGTGTGCCGCCCGTTCACTCGTTCTCGTCGTAGCGGACCCGGTGGCACAGGGCGGGGATCTCACCGGAGGCGAGTTTCGGCAGCACGTCCGGCAGTTGGCCGAAGGCGCTCTCCCCGGTCACGAGGGCGTCGAGCGCCGGGTCCGCGAGCAGGTCCAGGGCGAGGGCGAGCCGGTCGGCGTAGGTACGGCTGGAGCGGCGGGCCGGGGAGACGGAGCCGACCTGGCTGCTGCGGATGACCAGACGGCGGGAGTGGAACGCCTCGCCGAGCGGCAGGCTGACCTGCCGGTCGCCGTACCAGCTCAGTTCGAGGACGGTGCCCTCGACGGTCAGCAACTCCAGGGAGCGGGCGAGACCTTGCTCGGTGGCGCTGGCGTGCACGACGAGGTCGCAGTCGCCGAGCGCGTCCTGGGGCGGGGCGAAGTCGACGCCGAGGGCCTCGGCGGTCTTGGCGCGGGCCGGATCGGCGTCCACCAACTGGACGCGTACGCCGGGGAAGCGGGCCAGCAGCGCGGCCACGGAACTGCCCACCATGCCGCCGCCGACCACCGCGATCCGGTCGCCGGCCAGCGGTGCCGCGTCCCACAGCGCGTTCACGGCGGTCTCGACGGTGCCGGCGAGGACGGCCCGCTCGGCGGGCACGGACGGCGGTACGACCGTCACCGCGTCCACCGGGACGACATACCGCGTCTGGTGCGGATAGAGGCAGAAGACGGTCCGCCCGACGAGATCCGCCGGGCCCTCCTCCACCAGCCCCACATTGAGGTATCCGTACTTCACCGGTCCGGGGAAGTCGCCCTCCTGGAACGGTGCCCGCATGGCCGCGTACTGGCTCTCGGGCACCCCGCCACGGAACACGAGGGTCTCCGTGCCCCGGCTGACCCCGGAGTACAGCGAGCGGACGACGACTTCGCCCTCGGCGGGGTCCGGCAAGGCCGTCTCGCGTATCTCGCCCACCCCTGGGGAGCTGAGCCAGAACGCACGTGCGGACCGCTTCATCGGCATCCTCCTGAACGATCGGGAAGCTGTTCACGTACCGAGGTGTGCACAGGTCGCGCACAGTACGCGGCCTTGATCGACTCTGTCACCTGGCCGGAGGAATGTGCGGTGGCCCTGAACAACACGTACGACGCAAGGCTGGTCCAGCAGGAGACCGCGGTGGGAGCGGGCCTGCAGATCCTGCTGCTGGCCCTGCTCGGCACGGCGATAGGCATGGGGCCCGCGGGCTTGCTCGCCGGCCTCGCCTTCGCCATCGCCACCTGGGCGGTCCTCTCCCGAGCCCTGCACCGATCCCGACTGCGCTCCTTCGGCCCGGCCAACCGGGTCACCCTGGGCCGGGCGGGCCTGGTCGGCGCGGTGACCGCCCTGGTCGCGGACTCCGTCGAAAGCTCACCACCGGTGTCGCTGTTCGTCGGACTCACCGCGGTGGCACTGATCCTCGACGGCGTGGACGGCAAGGTCGCCCGCCGGACCAACACCTCGACACCCCTGGGCGCCCGCTTCGACATGGAGGTCGACGCGTTCCTCATCCTGGTGCTCAGCGTGTACGTCGCGATGGCCCTCGGCCCGTGGGTCCTGCTGATCGGCGCCATGCGCTACGCCTTCGTCGCCGCGGCCCGCGCCCTGCCCTGGCTCAACGCCCCGCTCCCCCCGAGCACGGCCCGCAAGACGGTCGCCGCACTCCAGGGTGTCCTCCTGCTCCTCGCCGCCTCCGGCCTCCTGCCGTACGCCGGGACGTTCGCGGTCGTCGCGACGGCACTGGCGCTGCTGGTCTGGTCGTTCGGCCGGGACATCCTCTGGCTGTGGCGGACGTCGCGGTCGCAGGAGGTCGCTGTGGCTCAGATGCTGGAGTTGGTGGCGGAGCCGGAGCCGGTGGCGTCCTGAAGGTGCGGTATCCGGTATACCGTCGGCAGTTGCCCCACGGTTCGCGGTATACCGTCGACCGCAGCCGCCGTACGGCATCCGGCATACCGTCGCCAACCCGCCTACGGTGTGCGGCATACAGTCGTCAGCCGCCCAGCGGCACCCTGTACACGGTCGACCCCCTGGCCCTGAACCCCAGCCGCTCGTAGAGCCGGTTCGCCGCTGCCCGGTCCGGCCGTGAGGTGAGGTCGACGGTTCGCGCGCCCGCCTCCCGGGCCAGCCGGAGTGCCTCCCGGGTCAGCGCTCCGGCGATTCCGTGGCCGCGTGCCGCGTGGTCGACGACGACGTCTTCGATGCGGGCCCGCATCCCGCTGGGCACCGGATACATCACCAGCGTGAGTGTGCCGAGGATCGCGTCGGCGGTGCGGGCGACGAGCACGGTGTTCGTGTCGCAGCGAAGGATGCGGTCGACGGCCGCGAGATCGAGGGGTGTCGCCGTCGAGGACAGCTGCGGCAGCATCCGGTCGAAGGCGTCGACGAGTTCCTGATCCGCTTCCCGGGCGGTCTCCACCCGGATGTCCTGGGTTTCCATGCGGCGGACCCTACCGTCGTGGCAGCAGCCCGATCGCCGCGGCCGGCACGGCCGCCAGCACCAGCCACGGCACCGCGGCCGGCAGTCCGCTGTCCAGCAGCATCCCCGTCGCCGCGCTGCCGACGAGGACGATCAGGCCGGAGACCGAGGACAACGCTCCCGTGTACAGGCCGAGTCGGCCGTCCTCGGCGAGGTCGGGGATCCAGGCCCGGGCCGCGGGGGCGACGAGCATCTGGCCGAAGGTGAGCAGGACGACGAAGCCGGCGGCGGGCAGCAGACCCGGCGTGCCGGTCCAGGCAGCGGGGCGGGCGAGGGCCACCACCGCGAAGCCGGCCGCGATCAGCAGCAGTCCGGTCGCCATGGAGCGGCGCAGCGCGAGGCGGTCTCCCACCCAGCGGGTCACGGGGAGCTGGGCGGTCACGACCAGCAGGGACGACAGGGCGAACAGCCAGGCGATCGGGGCCTGGGAGCCGGCCGCGCGCTGCACCTCGTCGGGGAGGGCGAGGTAGAGCTGGTTGTAGGCGAGCAGGTAGGCGCCGTACGCGCAGCACAGCGCGAGGAAGCGGCGGTTGCGGAGCAACGCTCCCACTCCACCCCGGATCTGGACGCGTTCGCGGCCGGGGATGCGCTGCGGCAGCAGCCACGCGTGTCCGGCCAGGACGAGGACGAAGACCGCGGCTCCGGCCATGCACACCGTGCGGAAGTCCACCGACAGCAGCAGTGCGCCCAGGAGCGGGCCGACGAATGCCCCCGCCTGTCCGGCCACCGTGAACAGGGCCAGGACGCGGGTACGGGGGCCGCCGCCCGCCGCCTCCCAGGCCACCGCCTGCCGGGCGACCTCGGACTCCACGGCCGGTGAGAACAGTGCGGCCGCGAACCCGATGAGCAGGACCGCGCCGATGACGGCCCAGGTCCGTTCGGCGAGTCCGAGCCAGACGAATCCCGCGATCCGCAGGACGCATCCCGCGAGCACGACCGGCCGGATGCCGTACCGGTCGGCCAGCGCCCCGCCCACCACGAACAGCCCCTGCTGGCTGAAGGTTCGCAGACCCAGCACCAGGCCGACGAGCCAGCCGGCCATGCCCATGGCCTGTCCGAGGTGTTCGGCGAGGAAGGGCAGCACGGCGAAGAAGCCGACGTTGAAGGCGAGCTGGGTGAGGATCAGCATGCGCAACAGGGGCGAGAGGCGGATGCGGGCGCGCGCTCCGGGTGCCTTGCGTCGCAAGCCGGTCGACAGTGAGGTCATCGGCTTCTCACCAACTCCTTCGTGGCCGGTTCTTCGGCCGGTGGCTCAGGTGTACGAGGCCGGGTCCGCCCGGGCAGCCGCACTCCGCCGGCCGCGGTCACCGCGAGCGCCCCGAGCAGGGCGAGTACGGCGGCGGGGGCGAGGACCGCCCAGGGGGCGCGCTCGGCGTAGGGCTGGTTCTCGGCGAGGAGCAGGCCCCACTCCGGGGCGGGCGGCTGGGCGCCGAGGCCGAGGAAGGCGAGGGAGGCGAGGGCGAGGGCGATGCCGGGCAGGCGGAGCAGGGCGTGGCGGGTGACGGGTGGGAGGGCGGCGGGCAGGAGTTCGTGGCGCAGGAGGTACCAGCGGTCGGCTCCGAGGCCCCGGGTGACGGTGACATGAAGAGTGGCGCGTTCCTGGCGCAGCAGCGCGGCGGTGTGCGCGGCGAGGGGCGCCCAGGCGACGGCGCCCACGGCGAGCGCGGGTGTGGCGGGTCCGCTGCCGGCGATCACGGTGACCAGGAGCGCGAGGAGGACGGGCGGGACGGCGTTGACGGTGTCGACGAGCGGTCCCGAGAGCCGTGGCACCAGTCCGAGCAGCACGCCGGTGAGCAGCGCGGCCGCGCCGATCGCGAGGGTGAGCACCAGGGTGTCGAAGGCGCCGTGGGCGACCCGGGCGAGGACGTCCCGGCCGAGGGCGTCGGTGCCGAACGGGTGGGCCCAGGAGGGCGGTCGGAGGCGGTCGCCGGTGTCGAGGGCGAGCGGGTCGCGCGGCAGGCCGAGCGCGATGACGGCAGTCAGCAGTCCACTGTATGCAAAAGGCAGGATCCTGCGGACGGGTGGCGATGGCCGGTGAAGTGAGGGCAGCGCGCCGTCCCGCAGGGCCGGGCCGACCAGGAGCCGGGTCGCGAGGGCGGCGAGCCCCGCCGTCGCCGCCGCCAGCAGGACCAGGGCCAGCGTGCCGGCCTGCAGGACGGGCAGGTCCTGGGCGAGGGCGGCCTGGAGGGTGGTGCGCCCGAGGCCGGGGATGTCGAAGATCTGCTCCACGGCGACGGCGCCGCCCGTCAGGCCGACCACGAACAGACCCAGGTTGGGGAGCAGTCCGGGCAGGCAGCGGCGTACCGCCTGGCGGGCGACGCTGCGCCCCGGCAGTCCGCGGGCGGCGGCCGCCAGGGCCCAGGGTTCGGCGAAGGCGCCGGGCAGCAGGTCGTCGAGGAGCCGCCCGATGACGGCGCCGGCGGGCAGGCCGAGGGCGAGGGCGGGCAGCACCGTCCACTGGGGCCCGTACCAGCCGAGGGCGGGCAGCCAGCCCAGTTGTACGCCGACGACGGTGGCGAGGACGGACGCGGTGAGGAACTCGGGCAGCGCGGCGAGTACCGCCGAGCCGCCGCCTCCCGCGCGGCGGCCGTCCAGGCGCCGGCCGGCGCCGAGCCACAGGGTGCGGGCGCAGATCAGGGCGGCGGTGAGGGCGGCGACCGCGAGGGCCACCGCCATCAGCAGCAGGGATGCGCCGAGGGCCTGGAGCACGGCAGGGGTGACCGCGTCGCCGGAGAGCCAGGACCGTCCGGCGTCCCCGCGCCACAGCCCGCCGAGCCACTGCCCGAGCAACGCCAAGGGGCCTTGCTCCAGGCCGAGTCGGGACCGGATGTCCGCGAGCACCCGGGGGGTGGGGTCGCGGTCGGCCGAGCGTGCCTTGAGGACGGTCAGCGCGGGGTCGGTGCGTGTCAGCCAGGGCAGCAGGCCGATGCCGCAGACGAGGCCGGCCGCGAGGGCGGTTCGCCACACGAGGGCGGCCACTTGGCGTCGCACGGTTCAGCGCCGGGTTCCGGTGCCGACGAGGGTGCGCTCGTACGGGTCGAGGAGTATGCCGCCGACCGAGTCGGCGACGCCGGTGATGACGCGCTGGTGGACCAGCGGGACGACGGTGTCGGTGCCCAGGATCGCGGCCTCGGCGGCCATGGCGGCACTCTGGCGCTGGGCGGTGTCGGCGATGCCCTCGGCCTTGGCGACGGCTCGGTCGACGGCCTGGTCGCAGAGTTGGGCGATGTTGTAGCCGCCGTCGCAGGTGTAGTCGCCGGCGAGGACCGCGAGGGGGTCACCGGTGTCGACGAGGGTGTTGCGGGCGAGGACGAAGGCGTCGAACCGGCCGTCCAGCGCGTCGCTCTCCAGGCGGGAGTACTCGCGCACCTCCAGGGTGACCGTGAACCCGGCCTTCTCCAGCTGTTGCTTCAACACCTGGGCGACTTCGGGGAGTTCGGGCCGGTTGTCGTAGGTGGCGAGGGTGATCTTCGCGCCGTCGGGGTCGCCGGCCTTCGCGCGTGCGGCGGGTTGCTGCCGCTTGCCCTCGGCCCAGGTCACGGCGGGGCCGTAGATGCCGGCGCCGGGGTCGGCGTATCCCTCGTAGACACCGTCGGCGAGTGCGGAGGTGTCGACGGCCTGACGGGCGGCGGCGCGCAGTTCCGCGTCCTTGAAGGGGCCCGTACCGGAGTTGAGGAGCAGGCTCGTGGTGCGGGTGGTGGCCGTCTCCTTGCGGGTGGCCTCGTCCAGGGTGGCGGCCTGGGCGACGGGCACCGCCTCGGCGATGTCGGCCTCGCCGGTGCGCAGGGCGCTCGCGCGGGCGGTGCCGTCGGCGACGAAGCGGACGTCGACACCGGAGGCCTGGGCGCGGCCGTTCCAGTAGTCGTCGTAGCGGTCGAGGGAGGCGGACGTGGATCCGGTGACCCTGGTCAGTTCGAAGGGTCCGGTGGCGGTGCCGACCGGGTCGACGCGGCCCTTGGCGTCGTAGGCCTTCGGGGAGAGGACGGCGAGGCCCGGGCCGGCCAGGCGCAGGGGCAGTACGGGGTCGGGGGCGGCGGTGGTGATGCGTACGGCGGTGTCGTTCGCGGCCTTGGCGGTGAGTGTGACGCCGGAGAGGGCGGCGGGGGCGGGCCTGGCCCCGGTGGCGTGGGTGAGGGCGGCGGCGACCGCGGACGGGGTGACGTCGGAGCCGTCCTGGAAGGTGGCCTCGCGCAGGGTGAACAGCCAGGTGCGGTCGTTCTCGCGGCGCCAGGACTGGGCGAGCGCGGGGGCGGCGGCGCCGTTGGCGTCGAGGGCGGTGAGGCCCTCGGTGACGCCGAGGCGGCTGAGGATGGTGGCGTCGGCGCCGTACGGCGAGAGGTTCTCGGCGGGCGGGAAGGCGAGGGCGACCCGCAGCCGGGAGCCCTCCTTCGCGTCAATGGGCGAGGCGCTGCCGCCGCCGGAGGCGAAGCAGGCGGTGAGGAGGGGGGTGAGCAGCAGGGAACCGAGTATGTGGCGGCGTCGCATGCGTCACCGCCCCAGCGGGATCTCGAAGTGGACGACGCCGTTGCGGCCGCCGGGATCCTCGCGCTCGTCGTGGACGACCTTGCCGAGCGACCGCCAGAAGGGCTCGGCGCCCGGCACCGCCGGGTCGGTGTGCAGGTAGACGGTGCGATAGCCGCCGTCGGCGGCCGCGAAGGCGAGCAGTTCGCCGACCAGGCGCCGGGCGAGACCGCGCCTGCGGTGCTCGGGGCGGACGTACACCCGGCGCAGCTGGGCCGTCTCGCCGGAGGGGTAACTGTCGGCGAGGCGGCGGGGGTTCGGCGGGTGGGCCGGGCCGCGGGAGTCGAGGGCGGCGGTGGCCACGACGGCCGCGTCGCCCGGGTCGACGGCGACCAGGAGGGTGTGGCGGGCGGGGGCGAGGTAGGCGGCGGCCGGGTCGACGATGTCGGCGTGCCAGCGAGGCACGTAGCCGGTACCGAAGTCGCGGTAGACGGTGTCGAGCATCACCGCTCGCGCACCGTCGAGGTCGTCCGGGCCGGCCGCCCTAATGCTGAAGCTATGCACTTGCACATCATATGCATTAAGACGGAGGGGTGATCGCCGCCCCCCCCCGATCGCCGACCCGCGGGCCGGATGGATTTGACACCCCCGAGCCGCACCTACAACCTACCGACATGACATCCATTTTCAAAAAGATGGAGCGGTAGTGCGGATCGCGTTCGTCGGCAAGGGCGGCAGCGGCAAGACCACCCTGTCGGCGCTCTTCACCCGGCACCTGGCAGGCACCGGCGCGCCGGTCCTCGCCATCGACGGCGACATCAACCAGCACCTGGCCGAGGCGCTCGGCCAGGACGACGGACCCCTGGGCGCCCCTCCGCTGGGCGCACACCTCGCCGAGATCAAGGACTTCCTGCGCGGCACCAACCCGCGCATCCCCTCCCCCGAGGCGATGATCAAGACGACCCCGCCCGGCACCGGCTCGCGCCTGCTGCGCCTGCTCGGCGACGACGAGCTGCACGCGCGGCACGTCCGGCGGGTGGGCGCGGTGCCGATGATGGCGACGGGCGCGTTCGAGGAGAGCGACCTCGGGGTGGCCTGCTACCACTCCAAGCTCGGCGGCGTGGAGCTCTACCTCAACCACCTGGTCGACGGCCCCGGCGAGTACGTCGTGGTCGACATGACGGCCGGCGCCGACGCGTTCGCCTCCGGTCTGTTCACCCGTTTCGACATGACCTTCCTGGTCGCCGAACCCACCCGCAAGGGCGTCTCGGTGTACCGCCAGTACCGGGACCACGCCCGGGAGTTCGGGATCCGCGTCGCCGTGGTCGGCAACAAGGTGACCGGCGAGGACGACCTGCTGTTCCTCAAGGAGCACGTCGGCGACGACCTCCTGACCCACCTGGTGCACTCCCCGTGGGTGCGGTCGGCCGAACAAGGGCGCACCGAGGGCGGGTTGGACACTCTGGAGCCGCACAACCGGCACGCCCTGACCGTCCTGCGCGAGGCCGTCGACGCCCACCCCAGGGACTGGGCGACGCACCACCGCCACGCCGTCGAGTTCCATCTGCGCAACGCGCGGGCCTGGGCGGACCAGGCGACCGGCCTCGACCTCGCCGCACAGGTGGACCCGGACTTCGTACCGGGCCCCGCCGCCCTCACCTGATCTCCCCACCCCCGCCCCTTCACCCCGCGACAACCGGACAGGAACCCCAGCACATGTCTCTCGACGTCTCCCCCCAGCTCCTCGCCGAGGCCGAGCACGGCGACATCCGCGAGGAGGACTTCGTGGACACCGTCCGCACCTCCCTGCCGTACGCCTACGACCTCATCGCCTCCCTCGCGACCGAACTGAAGGGCGGCCAGGCCGAGTTCACCGACAACCAGACCCCTCCCCCGTCCGAGCGGGAACGCGGCCAGCTGCTGCGCGCCCTGGCCAGCGACGCGATCCGCGGCAGCCTGGAACGCCACTTCGGCGTGACACTCGCCTTCCAGAACTGCCACCGGGTGGCGGCGTTCCGCCCAATGGCCCGCGACGGCGAGACGTACGGACGCTTCACGTCGGCGCGGTCGCAGGTGCTGAATCAGTCGCCGGAGTTCCGGGACTGCTGACCTTCGAAGGACGCCCGCAGGCCGTTGCCCGCGAGACCCCCTTCCAGGAACGCCGTCACGAACCGCCCCGCGTCGTCCAGCCACGGGAAGTGGGCCGCGCCCAACTGGACCACCGGCTCGGCGTTCGGGAACAGGTCTGCGTACTCCGCCACGGCGCGCGGTGGGGCCGCCACGTCCATCTCGCCGGCCAGGACGAACACCGGCGCGGCGAAGCCGGCGAGGGCCGCGCGGGTGGCTGTCGGGTCGAACGCGCCCCCGGCGGCGTACACGGCCGCCGCCTCGTCGTTGCGCTGCTTTGCCTCGGCCTCCCGTACGGCCTTCGCCTCATCGTCCCAGCGGGCGAACCAGAAGGGGGCGACGGCCTGCCAGTCGTCGGGGGCCGCCCGGCCGGCGCTGATCGCTTCCAGAGCCGTGTACGCCGGGGCGAACCACGGTTCGTCCCGGCGCAGGCGTGCGGTGCTCAGACGGTCCTCGGCGGTGATCTCGATACCGACCGCGTAGACGCTCGGGGTGATCAGGGCGAGGCGCGCGACGCGGTCGGGGTGGCGGGCCGTATAGAGGACCGCCAGGTTCGCACCGGCGGAGTGGCCGAGGAGGTCCACCCGGTCCAGACCCAGCTCCTCGCGGAGCGCCTCCACGTCGTCGACCAGGCGGTCGCAGCGGTACGACGCCGGGTCCTGAGGCGTCTCCGAGCGGCCCGTGCCCCTCAGGTCCAGGCGGATCAGGGTGCGGTGGGCGGTCAGACCGCCGAGGTCGCCCAGGTAGGCCGAGTCCTGCATCGGGCCGCCGGGCAGACAGATCAGGGGCGGGCCGTCACCGGACACGTGGCAGGCGAGGCGGGTTCCGTCGGGCGCGGAGAAGGTGGGCATGGGGCGAGCCTTTCAACGGGGTCCCGTCGCGGCAACCCGGTTGCGGTGGGGGCGGGGACCACGGGCGCGGCACCACGCCCCGGGCCGGCCCGCCTCCTCCCTCCCGGTGGTCCAGCCGCCCGCCCCTCCGTCCCGTCAGGCCGCCCGCCGCTCCCTCCCCCGATGCGCGCGCACGATGTCCGCGAACCGGTACCCGGTCCCCTTAATGGTCCGGGCCTGCGTCCGGTAGTCGACGTGGACGAGCCCGAAGCGCTTGTCGTAGCCGTACGCCCACTCGAAGTTGTCCAGCAGCGACCAGGCGAAGTAGCCGGCGAGCGGGGCGCCCTTGCGGGCGGCGGAGGCGCAGGCGGCCAGGTGCTTCACCAGACAGTCCTGGCGCTCCGGGTCGTCCACCGTGCCGTCGGCGCGCACGACGTCCGCGAAGGCGGAGCCGTTCTCGGTGACGTACAGCCTGCGGGCGCCGTACTCGTCGGTGAGGCGGAGCAGCAGGTCCTCGATGCCGCTCGCGTCGATCTCCCAGTCCATGCCGGTGCGCGGGACACCGTGCCGGCGGACCGTGCGGACGTGGGGCGCCGGGCCGGCGGGGTCGTCGGCGACGGTCGCCGGGAAGTAGTAGTTGAGGCCCAGCCAGTCCAGGGGCGCGGCGATGGTCTGCGCGTCGCCCGCGCGCTCGGGGAGTTCGACGCCGTAGACCTCGCGCATGTCCTCGGGGAAGCCGCGGCCGTGGACGGGGTCCAGCCACCAGCGGTTGGTGTGGCCGTCCATGCGGCGGGCGGCCCGGACGTCCTCGGGGCGGTCGGTGGCGGGGTGGACGGTGGAGAGGTTGTTGACGATGCCGACCTGGGCGTCCGGGGCGGCGGCGCGGATCGCCCGGGTGGCGAGGCCGTGGCCGAGGAGCAGGTGGTAGGAGGCGCGGACGGCGGCGGTCAGGTCCATGAGCCCGGGGGCCATCTTGCCCTCCAGGTGGCCGATCCAGGCCGAGCAGAGAGGCTCGTTGAGGGTGGCCCAATGGGTGACGCGGTCGCCGAGGCGTTCGGCCACGACCGAGGCGTACGAGGCGAAGTGCTCGGCGGTCGCCCGCTCGGGCCAGCCGCCCCGGTCCTGGAGGGTCTGCGGGAGGTCCCAGTGGTAGAGGGTGACGCAGGGGGTGATGCCCGCCTCCAGCAGTGCGTCGGTCAACTCGTCGTAGAAGGCGAGGCCCTTGGGGTTGACCGGCCCGTCGCCGCCGGGCACCACGCGAGGCCACGCGATGGACAACCGGTAGGCGTTGGTGTCGAGTCGGCGCATCAGGGCGATGTCCTCGCGCCAGCGGTGGTAGTGGTCGCAGGCGACGTCGCCGTGGTCGTTGCCCGCGGTCTTGCCGGGGGTGTGGGGCGAAGGTGTCCCAGATCGACGGCGAACGTCCGTCCTCCGCCACGGCTCCCTCGATCTGGTACGCCGATGTGGCCGTGCCCCACAGGAAGTCGTGCGGGAGTGCGGCGAGGTCGATGGTCACGGAAGTCCCTTCGGCAGGTGCGGAGTCGGTCACTTGACGGCGCCCGCCGTCAGCCCGGCGACGAGATAGCGCTGCAGGAGCAGGAATCCGGCGACCACGGGGACGCTGACGACCAGCGAGGCGGCCAGAACCTCGCCCTCGTCCCCGTCAACGGCACCAACCGCTGGGCGGTCGCCCAGGCCGCCCCCTTCCACCGGATGCACGTACGCGGCGGGCTCAACCTCTCCCCCACCGGCTACGGCTGGGCGAGCGGCGGCTACATCGCCGACAGCCGGATCGACGGCCAGGTCGGGCCGTACTCCCAGCAGCAGTGGTACACCCGGGACAGCGCGATCGGCAGCTGGCTCAACGGCGTCTGGAACATGGTCTTCTCCGGCGTCGAGGGCGCCCCCGCGCAGAGCTTCCCCAACCCGCCGTACACGACGCTCGACACCACACCCGTCTCCCGGGAGAAGCCCTTCCTGTACGTCGACGGCGGCGAGTTCCGCGTCTTCCTGCCGGAGAAGCGGACCAACGCGCGCGGGGTCACCTGGGGCAACGGGACACCACGTGGCACCTCCCTGCCGCTGTCGCGGTTCTACGTGGCCAGGCCCGGTGTCTCGGCGGCCACCCTCAACCAGGCCCTCGCACAAGGGCTCCACCTGCTGCTGACGCCGGGGATCTACCACGTCGACCAGCCGATCCAGGTGAACCGGGCCAAAACGGTCGTCCTGGGACTCGGCTACGCGACCCTCGTCCCCGACGGTGGCGTCACCGCCCTGCGGGTCGCCGACGTCGACGGCGTACGGCTGGCCGGCCTCCTGATCGACGCCGGCCCGGTCAACTCCGCGACCCTGCTGGAAGTCGGGCCGCGAGGCTCGTCGAGGGACCACTCGGCCAACCCGACCACCGTCCAGGACGTGTTCCTCCGCATCGGCGGCACGGGCGCCGGCAAGGCCACCACCAGCATGGTGATCAACAGCCGTCACACCATCGTCGACCACACCTGGGTCTGGCGCGCCGACCACGGCACCGGCGTCGGCTGGGACACCAACCGGGCCGACTACGGCGTCGTCGTGAACGGCGACGACGTGCTGGCCACCGGCCTGTTCGTCGAGCACTTCAACAAGTACGACGTCCAGTGGTACGGGCAGCGCGGCCGCACGATCTTCTTCCAGAACGAGAAGGCGTACGACGCCCCGAACCAGGCCGCCATCCAGAACGGCCCGGTCAAGGGCTACGCCGCCTACAAGGTCGGCGACAACGTGACCGCACACGAGGGCTGGGGCCTGGGCAGCTACTGCTATTACAACGTCGACCCCGGCATCGTGCAGCATCACGGCTTCGCCGCACCGAACCGGCCCGGGGTGCGCTTCCACGACCTGCTCGTCGTGTCGCTCGGCGGGAACGGGCAGTACGAGCGTGTCATCAACGACATCGGCGCTCCGACGTCGGGGACCTCGACGGTGCCGTCGGCTGTCGTGTCGTATCCGTGAACCGGGGCGGCCCCACCCTTGGGTCCGGGTGGGGCCGCCTGTCGGTCACGGCGTCACCGGGTCACCGCGTCACCACAGCACCGCGTCACCGCCTCACCTCGTCGGTGCGGTGACCGGTGCCGGGGCGTATCCGGTGGGCCGGGCCGTGAAGGTGCCGCGGCCCTGGGTGCGGCTGCGCAACCGGGTCGCGTAGCCGAACAGTTCGGCCAGCGGGACGGTCGCGGTGACGACCGCCGACCCCGCGCGCGCGGCCGAGCCAAAGACCCGTCCGCGTCGTGCGGCGAGATCGCCGAGGACGGTGCCGACGGCGTCCTCGGGCACGGTGACCGTGACCTCGACCACCGGTTCCAGCAGGATCATCACCGAGGCGCGCAGGGCTTCCCGGAGCGCGAAACGGCCCGCCGCACGGAAGGCCGTGTCCGAGGAGTCCTTCACGTGGGTCGCCCCGTCGGTGAGGGTGACGCGCAGCCCGGTCACCGGGTGTCCGCCGACCGGTCCCTCGGCGAGGGCGTCCCGGCAGCCCGCCTCGACCGCCCGGACGTACTCCTGCGGCACCCGCCCGCCCACGACGACGGACCGGAACTCGAAGCCCGTGCCGGCCTCCGGGTCCAACGGCTCCACGTCGAGGACGACATGCGCGAACTGCCCGGCTCCACCGTCCTGTTTGACATGCCGGTACACCAGACCGGAGACCCCGCGGGCGACCGTCTCCCGGTAGGCCACCCTCGGCCGGCCGACTGCGACCTCCAGCGACTGGTCGCGCCGGACCTTCTCCACCGCGACCTCCAGATGCAGCTCGCCCATGCCGGACAGCAGTGTCTGACCGGTCTCGGGGTCGGTCCGGACCACCAGCGACGGGTCCTCCTCGGCCAGCCGCGCCAGCGCCGTGGCCAGCCGGTCGGTGTCGGTGGACCTGCGTGCCTCCACCGCCACGGAGACCACCGGTTCGGCCACGCTCGGCGGTTCGAGGACGAGCGGGGCCTCCGGTGCGCACAGCGTCGAGCCGGCCCGGGCCGACTTCAGCCCGACGACGGCGACGATGTCCCCGGCGACCGCCCGCTCCAACCGCTCGTGCCGGTCGGCCTGCACGCGCAGGATCCGCCCGATCCGCTCGGTGCGCCGCGCACCCGCGTCCATCACCGTGGCTCCCTTCTCGATCGTTCCCGAGTACACCCTCAGATACGTCAGCCGGCCCGTCGCCGTGGCGGTCACCTTGAACGCCAGCGCCGCGAAGGGCGCCTGCGGGTCGGCGGCCCGCTCCTGCTCCCTGCCGTCGTCGCGCATGCCGCGTACGGCGGGCACGTCGAGCGGCGAGGGGAGGTACGCCACGACGGCGTCCAGCAACGGCTCGATCCCGCGGTTGCGGTAGGCGGAGCCGCACAGCACGACCACGCCCTCGCCGGTGCGGGTCAGGTCGCGCAGGGCCTCGACGAGCGTGTCCGTGTCGAGCGCGGGCAGGTCGGCGGTCGACCGCATAGCGTCTTCCGCCGACCGGATGCCGCTCGCCGGCCGGACACTGTCGCCCGTCGACCGCATACAGAACTGCTCCAGTGCGCCCGGATGCAGCTCGGCCACCGCCTCCTCCAGCAGCCGGCGCCGCCGGAGCGCCTCCTCGCGCAGGCCCTTCGGCACCGGACCTTCCTCGACCGTCCCGCCGCCGTCGGACCAGGTCAGCGCCCGCATGCGCAGCAGGTCGACGACACCGGTGAAGGCGTCCTCGCTCCCGATGGGCAACTGCACGACCAGCGGAGCCGGGTGCAGCCGCGCCCGGATCGACTCGACGGCCGTGTCGAGGTCGGCTCCGGCGCGGTCCAGCTTGTTGACGAACGCGATCCTCGGCACGCCGTGCCGGTCCGCCTGCCGCCACACCGACTCGCTCTGTGGCTCGACCCCCGCGACGGCGTCGAACACGGCGACCGCCCCGTCGAGCACGCGCAGTGAGCGCTCCACCTCGTCGGCGAAGTCGACGTGGCCCGGCGTGTCGATCAGGTTGATCCGGTGACCGTTCCAGGCGCAGCTCACGGCCGCGGCGAAGATGGTGATCCCGCGATCGCGCTCCTGGGAGTCGAAGTCGGTGACGGTCGTGCCGTCGTGGACCTCGCCACGTTTGTGTGTGGTCCCGGTGGCGTACAGGATCCGCTCGGTGACGGTCGTCTTGCCGGCGTCGACGTGGGCGAGGATGCCGAGGTTGCGGACGACGGAGAGGGGGTTGAGGTGGGTGCGCACGGCCCGTGGCCTTTCGAATGGGTCGGTGACTGGGCGGCGCGATTTCCCGGACGGGACTGCTGTTCTGACGGCATGTCAGACTTGGAGGCAGGTGTGCCCGGAGTTCGGATCGGGCGTCGTCAGTCGTTCGTCCGGGGCATCCGGTACCGGCCGCGCAGCGGGCACCGGACGGACGAGGACACGAGGATCACGTCGTACTGCGACCGGGGAACGACGACAGCGGTGCGTGCACGCACGGCCGGTCTCCCCTCACTCGTCGTTCCACGTCATGGCACGCGCGCCGCGGACTGGTGGGCGACGCGTGGTTCGTGGTGAGTGTAGGGAACCGGTCAGGGGCAGGGCACGGGGTTTTCCTCAGACCGGCCCCGGCCCCGTCCTGCCCTTGAAGCGTTCCAGGTCGGACGGCCGGACCTGGATGACGAGGACGGCGATGATCGCGGCGACCGCCGTGAAGACGGCCGCCACGACGAAGGCGGCGGACACTCCGGCGGTGAGGACCTCGTCGGAGAAGGGCGGCGGAAGCTCCCCGGTGCGCTGGAAGCGCAGGCGTTCGGCCGGGGTGGCCTGCTCCAGGAAGAGGGGGACCTGCTTGTCGGCCTCGTTGGTGCTGGCCGTACCGAACATGGTGACCAGGATGGACAGACCGAGCGAACCACCCACCTGCTGGGTGGCGTTGAGGAGTCCGGAGGCCGCGCCGGTCTCGCGGACGGAGACGTTGGACAGCGCCATCAGGGTGAGCGAGACGAACTCCATGCCCATGCCGAGGCTGAAGACGAGGATCGGGCCGAGGACACTGCCCAGGTAGGTGGAGTGGACGTCGGTCAGGGTCAGCCAGGCCAGGCCCGCGGCGGCGAGGATCGCGCCCACCACCATGAAGGGCTTGGGGCCGTAGGCGGGCAGGAACCGCGAGGCCAGTCCGGCACCGATCGCGATGACCGCGCTGACCGGCAGGAAGGCGAAGCCGGTGGCCAGCGGGCTGAATTCCAGCACGTTCTGCACGAAGAGCGTGAGGAAGAAGAACATGCCGAAGATCGCGGCGGCGAGGCAGAGCATGATTGCGTACGTGCCCGCCCGGTTGCGGTCGGCGAACATGTGCAGCGGGGTGATCGGCTGCCGGGAACGCCGCTCGACCAGGACGAATACCACGAGGACGACGACGGCCGCGGCGAACGAGGCCAGCGTGAGCGCGTCCCGCCAGCCTTCCTGCGCGGCCCTGATGAAGCCGTACACCAGCAGGACCATGCCCACGGTGGAGGTCAGCGCCCCGGCGATGTCGAAGTGGCCCGGGTGGCGTTCGGACTCCTTGATCCAGCGGGGTGTGGCGAGGGCGATGAGCAGTCCGATCGGGACGTTGACGAAGAGCACCCACCGCCAGTTCAGCCACTCCACGAGCATCCCGCCGGCCAGCAGCCCGATCGCGCCGCCGCCCGCCGAGACCGCGGCGAAGACCCCGAAGGCCCGGTTGCGTTCGGGGCCTTCGCGGAAGGTCGTACTGACCAGGGAGAGGGCGGTCGGGGACGCGATGGCGCCGCCGACGCCCTGCAGGGCGCGGGCGCCGAGGAGTTGGGCCTCGTTCTGGGCGAGGCCGCCGAGCAGGGAGGCGAGCACGAAGAGCAGGACGCCGAAGATGAACACGCGCCGTCTGCCGAGGATGTCGCCGGTCCGGCCGCCGAGCAGCAGCAGACCGCCGAAGGTGAGGGTGTAGGCGTTGACCACCCAGGCCAGGCTGGTGGTGGAGAAGCCCAGGGACTGCTGGATGTCGGGCAGCGCGATGTTCACGATGGTGATGTCGAGCACCACCATCAGCTGGCAGGACGCGAGGACCAGCAACGCCATCGCGTGTCCGCCACCGCCGCTTTCCGGGGTGGTGGTCTGCGCTGGGGGACGTGGCTGCGAACTCGTCATGGCATGTCGCACTCTCGGGGGTCGAACCCTCACGAGGGGCAGTGGACGTGTGCGTCCACTGCTGGTCACCGTTCGACGGTACGCCCGTCTCCGGGGCCCTACCACTCGAACCCCGTGCCTGCCCTTCAGGCTGCCGCCACCGCGCTCGGCTCTCCCCCGTCACGGTGTATCGGCGTCTGCGACCCGGTCAGCGGCAGGCCCGTCCCGCCCCGCCGGGCCGCGACGATCTCCGCCGCGATGGACAGGGCGGTCTCCTCGGGCGTACGCGCCCCGAGGTCCAGCCCGATCGGCGACCTCAGCCCGGCCAGTTCCTCTTCCGTCAGGCCGACCTCGCGCAGGCGTCGCTCCCGGTCGGCATGCGTGCGGCGCGAGCCCATCGCGCCGACGAACGCGACCGGCATCCGCAGGGCCTCCCGCAGCAGCGGTACGTCGAACTTGGCGTCGTGGGTGAGCACGCACAGCACGGTGCGCGCGTCGGTCGCGGTGTCCCGCAGATAGCGGTGCGGCCAGTCGACGACGATGTCGTCGGCCTCGGGGAAGCGGGCCCGGGTGGCGAAGACGGGGCGGGCGTCGCACACGGTCACGTGATACCCGAGGAACTTGCCGGCGCGCACCAGTGCCGCCGCGAAGTCGATGGCACCGAAGACGATCATGCGCGGCGGGGGCACGCTCGACTCGACGAGCAGGGTCAGGCCGCCGGGGCAGCGCGAGCCGTCCTCCGACAGTTCGACCGTGCCCGTACGACCGGCCTCCAGCAGAGCCCGCGCCTCGGCCGCCGCCGCCCGGTCCAGCTCCGGCGCACCGCCGAGACCGCCTTCGTACGACCTGCCTGGGCCGCCGCCCCTGTGCAGCCTGTCCGAGGCATCCTCGGGCAACCCGTCCGGGCCTGCCTCGTACGCCCCGGGGGGCTCGGCCTCGAACGCAGCGTCCGAGCCGGTCTCGAACGCCCCGTCCGCTCTGTCCGCCCTGTCCGCCCCGTCCGCCCGCACGAGCAGCGTCCCGCCCAGGAGGCCGGCCGGGCCCCGGACCACCCGGGCGACGGCCATGGACTCGCCCCGGACCGCGGCGGACAGCGCCGACCGCATCACGGCCCGGGCGGGGGCTTGCACGCCGACCGGCGTGACCATGACGTCGATGACCCCGCCGCAGGTCAGACCGACCGCGAAGGCGTCCTCGTCGCTGTAACCGAAGCGCTCGACGACCGTCGCGCCGTCCCCGCCGTCGAGCGCCTGTACACACAGGTCGTACACCGCTCCCTCCACGCAGCCGCCGGAGACCGAGCCGATCACCGTGCCCTCGCGGTCGACGGCGAGGGCGGCGCCGGGGCCGCGGGGGGCGCTGCCGCCGACGGCCACGACGGTGGCGACGGCGAACTCGCGGCCCTCCTCGGCCCAGCGGTGCAGTTCGGGGGCGAGGTCAAGCACGGCGGCCTGCCGTCAGGACGCGGTCGGGCCGGATCGGCAGGTGGCGGTGGCGTACGCCGGTGGCGTGCCAGACCGCGTTGGCGACGGCCGCCGCCGCGCCCACGATGCCGATCTCGCCGATGCCTTTGATGCCGACCGGATCGTCCGGATCCGGGTCGTCGACCCAGTCCGCCTCGACGGCCGGGACGTCGGCGTGGGCGGCCACGTGGTAGCCCGCGAGGTCGGCGCCGTAGTGGCCGCCCGTGCCGTGGTCGCGTACCGCCTCCTCGTGCAGGGCCATGGAGATGCCCCAGGTCATTCCGCCGATGAACTGGCCCCGTGCGGTGAGCGGGTTGATGATCCGGCCGGCCGCGAAGATGCCGAGCATGCGGCGCACCCGGACCTCGCCGGTGGCGGGGTCGACGGCGACCTCGGCGAACTGGGCGCCGAAGGAGTGCCGTTCCTTGCGGGCGAGGGCGCCGACGGCCTCGGTGGTGTCGGACCGTACGGTGATGCCCTCGGGCGGGACGGCGGCGCCGAGGGCGAGCCGCTCCCGCAGTTCCCCGGCCGCGGCCGTGACCGCCCACGACCAGGAGCGGGTGCCCATCGAACCGCCGGCGATGAAGGCGGCCCCGAGGTCGCTGTCCCCGATGCGCACCCGGACCCGCTCCGGCGCCGCCTGGAGCGCGTCGGCGGCGACCAGCGTGAGCGCGGTGCGGGCTCCGGTTCCGATGTCCGCCGCGTTGACCCGCACGGTGAAGGTGCCGTCCGCCTCGGCCGTCACGGCGGCCGTGGAGGGTGCGGCGCCGACGGGGAAGGAGGCCGCCGCCGTGCCGGTGCCGAGCAGCCAGCGCCCCTCCCGGCGCAGGCCGGGGCGCGGGTCCCGGTCCGCCCAGCCGAACCGGCGGGCGCCCTCGCGGAAGCAGGTGAGCAGGTTGCGGCCGCTGAAGGGCAGTCCGGAGATGGGGCCGCGCTCGGGTTCGTTGCGGGCGCGCAGTTCGATCGGGTCGAGACCACACTTCTCGGCGAGTTCGTCGAGCGCCGACTCCAGCGCGAACGACCCCGGTGCCTCGCCCGGCGCGCGCATCCAGGTCGGGGTGGGCACGTCGAGTCGTACGACCCGGTTGGCGGTGTGGTGGGCGTCGGCGTCGTACATCGTCCGGGCCGGTCCGGCGCCGGCCTCGATGAACTCGTGCACGGTCGAGGTCACGCTCAGGCACTGGTGCTCCAGGGCGCGCAGCCGGCCCTCGGCGTCGGCGCCGAGCCTCAGGCGCTGCCGGGTGGGGCTGCGGTGGCCGGCGAGCGAAAACATCTGACGGCGCGTCATGACGACGCGGACGGGGCGCTGCAGGACGGTCGCGGCCATCACGGCGGCCACCTGGTGGGCGCGGACGCCCTTGCTGCCGAAGCCGCCGCCGACGTGTTCGGACCGCACCCGTACCGAGGCCGGGTCGAGGGAGAACAGCTTCGCGAGTTCGCCGGCCACCCACATGGTGCCCTGGTTGGAGTCGACGACGTCGAGGCGGCCGCCGTCCCACCGGGCCGCCGCCGCGTGCGGCTCCATCGGGTTGTGGTGTTCCTCGGGGGTGGTGTATTCGGCGTCCAGGACGACGGCGGACGCGGCGAGTTCGGCCTCCAGGTCCCCCTTCTCGGCCACGGCCGGCCCGTGCGAGTCGAGCGGGTAGGCGTCCGGGTGTTCGGCGGCGAAGTCGACGTCGTGGGGCTCTTGTTCGTAGTGCACGACGAGCGCTTCGGCGGCTTCCCTGGCCTGTTCGGAGGTGTCGGCGACCACCAGGGCGACCGGCCAGCCCATGTGCGGCACCCGGTCGTGCTGGAAGACGGCCGCGGTCCGGTCCGGGACGCCCAGCAGGCCGACGTAGTCGGTGTCGACGCGCGGGGCGTTGCCGTGGTGCAGGACGGCGGCCACGCCCGGCATCGCGAGGACGGGGGCGTCCTCCACCGAGCGGATACGGCCCCGGGCGACGGTGGACAACACCAGCCAGCCGTGGGCGAGTTGGGCGAACGGGATCTCGCCCGCGTAGCGGGCAGCCCCGGTGACCTTGTCCCGTCCCTCCACGCGGGTGTGCGCGCTGCCGACGGCGCCCTTGAAGGTGCCGGCCCTGGGGGTGGACGTCGTCATCGGGTCGCCTCCTCGGCGAGTTCGGTCAGCACGGCCACCACCAGGTTGCGCATCAGCGTCACCTTGTATCCGTTGTCGCGAAGCGGCTTCGCGGCGGCCAGTTCGGCGTCCGCGGCGGCGGCGAAGGTCGCGGCGTCGGCCGCCGCGCCGGTGAGCACGCGTTCGGCCTCCCGGGCCCGCCACGGCCGGGACGCGACCGCCCCGAAGGCGAGACGCGCCTCGCGTACGACGCCGTCCCGCACGTCGAGCGCGGCGGCGATCGAGCCGATCGCGAAGGCGTACGAGGCGCGCTCGCGCACCTTGCGGTAGCGGGAGCCAGTTGCTGCGGGCGTCGGCGGCAGGGTGATGCCGGTGATCAGTGCACCCGGCGGCAGGGCGGTCTCCAGGTGGGGGGTGTCCCGCACCGGCAGATAGAACTCCGCGAGCGGCAACGCGCCCGGCCCGTCTGCCGTTTCGTACGAGACGACCGCGTCGAAGGCGGTCAGTGCCACGCCCATGTCGGAGGGGTGCGTGGCAACGCAGTGCTCGGAGGCGCCGAGGATCGCGTGGTTGCGGTGCTCGCCCTCGACCGCGGGGCAACCGCTGCCGGGGACACGTTTGTTGCAGGGTTTGGTCACGTCGGCGAAGTAGCCGCAGCGGGTGCGCTGGAGCAGGTTGCCGCCGACGGTGGCCATGTTGCGCAGCTGCCCCGAGGCGCCGGCCAGCACCGCCTGTGTCAACGCCGGGTAGCGGCGGCGCACTTCGGGGTGGGCGGCGAGGTCGCTGTTGGTGACGGTCGCGCCGACGCGCAGGCCGCCGTCCTCCGTCGACTCGATGTCGTCCAGCGGCAGTTCGCGGACGTCGACGAGCCGGGCGGGTCGCTCGACTCCGGTCTTCATCAGGTCGACGAGGTTGGTGCCGCCTCCGAGGAAGCGCGCGTCGGGATCGTCGCCGAGCAGGGCGACCGCACTCGAGACGTCGAACGCTCGCCGGTATCCGAACTCCCTCATACGGCTGCCTCCTCGGCCACGTGCGCCTCGGCCGCGCGGGCGACCGCCTGGACGATCGACACGTACGCGCCGCAGCGGCACAGGTTGCCGCTCATCCGTTCCCGGATCTCGTCGGCACTCAGCGGTGGCGCTCCGGCCTCGGGACGCACGTCGTCGGTGACGGCGCTCGGCCAGCCCGCCGCGTGTTCCTCGATCACCGCGACGGCCGAACAGATCTGGCCCGGTGTGCAGTAGCCGCACTGGTAGCCGTCGAGGTCGAGGAAGGCCTGCTGCACCGGGTGGAGTCGCTCGCTGTCGGCGAGGCCTTCGACGGTGGTGATCTCGCGCCCTTCGGCGGCCACCGCGAGTTGCAGGCAGGACACGGCGCGGCGGCCGTCGATCAGGACCGTGCAGGCACCGCACTGGCCCTGGTCGCAGCCCTTCTTGGTGCCCGTCAGGTCGAGGCGCTCGCGCAGGGCGTCGAGAAGGGTGGTGCGGTGGTCGACGGACAGCGCGTGCTTCTCTCCGTTGATCTTCAGGGTGACGGCGCTGTACGTCGACGATGGGGCTGGGGCCATGATCAGCCTTCTTTCGCGTATCGGAGCACATCGCGGGACGCTCCGGCAGGCAACCGATTCAGCAGACGCGATCGGGTGGACGCGGGGTGGGACGGCCGGGTGCACCGGCGCTAGAGTGGGCTCAAATGGACAGCTGTCCGCTTTCGTCCGAACGTAGTGGACAGCTGTCCGGTTAGCAAGGACGGGTTTCGGCCGTGACGCCCGAGAAGCATGAGGAGGGCGAGTGGAGCAGAAGAAGGACGCACCTCTGCGGTCGGACGCGCAACGCAACCGCGAGCGCATCCTGGAAGTGGCACTGGCCGAGCTGACCCGCTCCGCCAATACCCCGCTGAGTGCGATCGCGAAGAAGGCGGGCGTCGGCCAGGGCACCTTCTACCGGAACTTCCCCAACCGCGAGGCGCTCGTACTGGAGGTCTACCGCTACGAGACGCAGCAGGTCGCCGATGCCGCGGCCCAGCTGCTCGAGACCCACCCGCCCGACCGGGCGCTGCGGGAGTGGATGGACCGGCTGGCACAGTTCGCGATGGCCAAGGCCGGCATGGCGGAAGCGATCCGCCACGCCATGAGCGCATCGCACGGCGTGGCGAAGCCCGGCCACGCCCCGGTGACGGCCGCGGCCGCACTCCTGCTTCGCGCGTGCGAGGACGCCGGCACCCTACGTCCGGGCGTCACCTCGGACGACTTCCTTCTGGCCATAGCCGGCCTCTGGCAGATCGACCCCCGCGGGGACTGGCAGCGGCGCACCACCCGGCTTTTGGACCTCGTCATGGACGGGCTGCGCGCGGGGGCATCCGGAAAAGCAAAAGACCCCCGGTGAACAGGGGTCTTCTTGGGTTCTTGGGTGTCCGAGGGGGGACTTGAACCCCCACGCCCGATAAAGGGCACTAGCACCTCAAGCTAGCGCGTCTGCCATTCCGCCACCCGGACGAGGTGTCTGCCGCCGGACGGGGGTGTTCCCCGCGGCGACATGGACAACAATACCAAGCTTTCGGAGCGCCTTTCACCTGCATATCCGTCGCCCGAGCGGCGCTCCCGGGCCGGCCGGGTCCGGGAATCTAAGGTCTCACCATGAGCGACTGGATGGTCACCCACAGCCCGTCCGCCGGACGCAGACCGCGGGCGCTGTCACCGCTCAGGGAGCATCTGCGGGACACCTTCTGGTTCGCGCCCGCCGCGGCCATGGTGTGTGTCGTCCTCGTGTGGGCGGTGGCGGCGGAGATCGACACCAGGCTCGTCGAGGCGCTCCAGGACGAGCATGAGTACGACGCGGTCGAGGAGCTGCTGAAGGTCGCGGACGACGCGAAGGTCGTCGTCACCACGGTGAGCTCGGCGATGATGACCTTCATCGGCGTGGTCTTCAGCATCTCCCTGGTCGCGGTGCAGATGGCGAGCGGACAGTTCAGCCCACGGGTGGTGCGGATCTTCGTACGGAGCCGGATCACCAAGGCGACCTTCGCCGTCTTCCTCGCGACCTTCCTGCTGACCCTGCTGGTCCTGACCTCGTACGACAGCGAACCCGACCCGCGCCTGGTGTCCTCCGTCCCCGTCGTCCAGTCGCTCCTCACGATCGCGATGGTCGGACTGAGTCTGCTGCTGTTCGTGATGTACGTGAACACGACACTGAGGCTGATGCGGATCGGCCAGGTGATCGCCCGGATCGTCGGGGAGGCGTTCCGGGTGGCCGCGCTGATGCCGGTCGCGGCCCCCGCCGACCAGGGCGCTCTCGGGCCCGAGACCGCCCTGATCGCCCACGAGGGCCGGGCCGGCGTGCTGCGGGACGTGAACATCGCCCGGCTGGTGCGGGTGGCCCGGCAGCACGACGTCGTACTGCGGCTGCTGCCACGGACGGGCGACTTCGTCGTACCCGGAACACCCGTCCTGGCCGTGCACGGCGGCAAGGCGCCGCCGCGCCGCGCACTGCGCTACGCCGTCTCCGTCGGAGTCGAACGCACCTTCCACCAGGACCTCGGGTTCGGGCTGCGCCAGCTCTCCGACATCGCGCTCAGGGCCCTGTCGTCGGCGGTCAACGACCCGACGACGGCCGTACAGGCGCTGGACCGGATCGTGCAATTCCTGGCCGCCCTGTCCCGGCGGCCGCTGGACGCCTCGCTGCACCGGGACCGGCGGGGCGTGGTCCGGCTCGTGCAGCCCGTGCCCGGTTGGACCGAGCTGGTGGATCTGGGGTTCACCGAGATCAGGGGCTGCGCGGTGGGGACTCCGCAGGTCACGCGGCGGTTGCTGGCCGGACTGGACGACCTGGCGCTGCTGGTGTCCGAGGAGCGGCGGGCGCCGCTGCTGCGCCACCGGGCGCTGCTCGCGCAGGCCGTCGAGCGCGGTGTCCCACAGGCGGCGGACCGGGCCTTCGCCCTCCAGCCGGACCGTCAGGGCATCGGCTGACCCCTCCCGTCACCTGTGTCGTCTTTCGCTCAGTACAGGGGCCTGGTTCCTGCGACGACCCGGCCGGCGCGCCGCGTGAGAAGGTCGGCGCGCGCGTCGACCCGGCCTGAACCACTGGTTGACGAGGCGCCGGCCGGGTGGCGCCCGGGAAAGCGGACACCACCCGGCCGGCCGGCTCTCACGGCGTGAGCTGATACTCCGGGAAGTTCCCGGGCAGCCGCTCCCCCACCGGACCCTGGGTCACGGCCCGCACCAGCAACTCGCCGCCGACGAACGCGCCCCGCCAGGAGGCGCCGAACCCGCCGAACAGTTCGTCGCGGTCACCACGGGAACGGGGCGTGCCGTGCCCGACCTTGAACGCCCGGATCTGCGGGGCGAGTCGGTCGAAGGTCGCCTGGTCGTCCGTGGACAGGGTGGCCACCAGGGCGCCGTTGGACGCGTTCATCGCGGCCAGCAGCTCCGCCTCCGTGTCGACCAGGACGATGGTGTCGACCGGGCCGAACGGTTCCGCGTGGTGCAGCGGGGAGGACGGTGGCGGGTTCAGGAGCGTCACCGGTTGGACGTATGCCGACGTGTCCTGGCCGGGCAGGAACCGTGCGTCGGCCGGCTTGCCGCGGTGCAGCGGGATGGCCCCGCGGTTCACGGCCTCGGCGACCTGGTCGCGCAGTTCCTTGGCCTTGGCCGCGTTGATGACGGGCCCGAAGTCCAGTTGCGGGTAGGGGTCGTCGGGGTGTTCGACCGCGAGCGGGTGGCCGACCCGCAGCGTGCGGACCGCCGGGAGGTACGCCGCCAGGAACGCGTCGAACAGCTCTCGCTGGACGACGAAGCGCGGGTACGCCGTGCAGCGCTGCTTGCCGTAGTCGAAGAGTTTCGGCACGACCGCCGTGAGCGCGTCCCAGTCGGTGCAGTTCCAGATGCCCCAGGTGTTGAGTCCTTCCTGTTCGAGGATGTGCCGTTTGCCGAGGTCGGCGACGGCCGTGGCCACCGCGGCGCCGGTGTCGCGGCCGCCGACGAAGGAGACGCAGCCGATCTCGGGCGCGCGCACCAGCGCCTCGGACAGCTCGCCTCCGCTGCCGCTGACGAGGGTGACGGGAATTCCCTCGCGGGCGGCCAGCGCACAGGCCAGCGTCAGACAGGCGACACCGCCGTCGGTCGGGGTCTTGGCGATGACCGCGTTGCCTGCCAGTGCCTGGACCAGCACTGCGTGAACGAGCACGCTCATCGGGTAGTTCCAGCTCGCGACGTTCGACACCGGGCCGTCCAACGGGGCCCGGCCGGCGAGCATCGGTTCGATGCCGTCGACGTACCAGCGCACGCCGTCGATGGCCCGGTCGACGTCCGCCTGCGCGAGCCGCCAGGGCTTGCCGATCTCCCAGACCAGCAGCAGCGCGAGCAGTTCGCGGTGCTCGGTGAGGGCGTCGAGGGTGGCGGCGACCCGGGCGCGCCGCTCGTCGAGGGGGATGTGGCGCCAGGCCCGGTGCTGGTCGAGCGAGGCGCGGACGGCCTGGTGGGCGGTGGCCCGGTCCAGGCGGGGCGGTCCGGCGATCGGGCTGCCGTCGACGGGGCTGGTGGCGGGCAGTGCCCGGCCGTCCGCCCGCCAGGCGCGGTCCCAGAGGTTGAGGACACGGTCGTCGCGGAACGCCTCAGGGGCGACGGCGAGGCAGCGTTGCCAGGCGTCGGTCCAGGACGTGCCTGATTTGAGGGTGAGGGTGGTTGCCATCGGGGTTCTCCGCTCTCGGTGCACAGTCGGGGGCGGGTTGGTGCGTGGCTGCGAAGGACGCTAGCGAGGCGTCACGATGCCGGAAAGTGACTTCACGTCACCTATGAGTGATGTCACGCCTCCAGCTGGGCCAGCACCAGGCGGGCCGTCTCGGTGGGCGTGCCGCCGACCTTGACGCCGACGGCCTCGAGCGCCGCCTTCTTGGCCTGGGCGGTGCCGGCCGAACCGGACACGATGGCGCCCGCGTGTCCCATCGTCTTGCCCTCGGGTGCGGTGAAGCCCGCGATGTAGCCGACGACGGGCTTGGTGACGTGCTCGCGGATGTAGGCGGCCGCGCGCTCCTCCGCGTCGCCTCCGATCTCCCCGATGAGGACGATGGTCTCGGTGTCGGGGTCGTCCTGGAAGGCGGCGAGGCAGTCGATGTGGGTGGTGCCGACGACGGGGTCGCCGCCGATGCCGACGCAGGTCGAGAAGCCGATGTCGCGTAGTTCGTACATGAGTTGGTAGGTGAGCGTGCCCGACTTGGACACCAGGCCGATCCGGCCCGGCTTGGTGATGTCGGCGGGGATGATGCCCGCGTTGGACTGGCCGGGCGTGATCAGGCCCGGGCAGTTCGGGCCGATGACGCGGGTGCCCCTGTCCTTCGCGTGGGTGGTGAAGGCGACGGAGTCGTGGACCGGGATGCCCTCGGTGATGACGACGGCGAGACCGATGCCGGCGTCGGCGGCCTCGATGACGGCCGCCTTGGCGAAGGCGGGGGGCACGAAGACGACGGTGACATCGGCTCCGGTCGCCTGTATACCGTCGGCGACCGACCCGAAGACGGGGACGGCACGGTCGTCGAAGTCCACGGCGTGGCCCGCCTTGCGCGGGTTGACGCCGCCGACGACGTTCGTGCCGGCGGCGAGCATGCGCCGGGTGTGCTTCATGCCCTCGCCGCCGGTCATGCCCTGGACGAGGACCTTGCTTTCCTTGGTGAGATAGATCGCCATGTCCCGTCTCCTCAGGCTGTGGTGGCGAGTTGGGCCGCGCGGCGGGCGGCGCCGTCCATGGTGGTGGTCTGCTGGACCAGCGGGTGTGCGTGCTCGTCGAGGATGGCGCGGCCGCGCGCCGCGTTGTTGCCGTCGAGGCGGACGACGAGCGGTTTGCTCAACCGGACGGTCTCCAGGGCCCGCACGATGCCGTCGGCGACCGCGTCGCAGGCGGTGATGCCGCCGAAGACGTTGACGAAGACGGACTTCACGGCCGGGTCGGAGAGGATGACCGACAGCCCGTCGGCCATGATCTGCGCCGACGCCCCGCCGCCGATGTCGAGGAAGTTGGCGGGGCGGGCGCCGCAGCCGGCGACCACGTCGAGGGTCGACATGACCAGGCCGGCGCCGTTGCCGATGATGCCGACCTCGCCGCCGAGCTTGACGTAGTTGAGGCCCTTGGCGGCGGCCGCCGCCTCCAGCGGGTCCTCGTGCGCCGCGCCGTCGGCCCCCCAACGGGCCTGTCGGAAGCGGGCGTTGTCGTCGAGGGTGACCTTGCCGTCGAGGGCGAGGATCTGCCCCTGTCCGGTGCGGACGAGCGGGTTGACCTCGACGAGGACGGCGTCCTCGCGGACCAGGACCTCCCACAGCCGCACGAGGACGTCGACGGTCTGCGGCGGCAGCGCGGCGGCCTCGGCGATCTCGGCCGCCTTCGCCGAGGTGACTCCCTCGGCCGGGTCGATGTGTATACGGGCGACAGCCTCCGGTCGGCTGGAGGCGACCTCCTCGATCTCCATGCCGCCCTCCGCGGAGGCGATCGCGAGGAAGCGGCCCGCGGCCCGGTCGAGGACGTAGGAGACGTAGAACTCGGCCTCGATGTCCACGGGCTGGGCCAGCATCACCTTGCCGACCGTGTGGCCCTTGATGTCCATGCCCAGAATCTGACGGACTGTCAGTTCTGCCGCGGCCGGGTCGGCGGCGAGTGCGACCCCGCCCGCCTTGCCCCGGCCGCCGGTCTTGACCTGGGCTTTCACCACGACGCGGCCGCCCAGCCTGCGGGCGATCTCGCGTGCCTCCTTGGGCGAGTCGGTGACCTCCGCCCTCGGCACCAAGATGCCGTGTTCCTCGAAGAGTTCCCTTGCCTGGTGCTCGTACAGGTCCATCTCGGCTCCTGCCTTAAAAGTGCCGCACGCCCCCTGGACACCACCCACCGGATGCGGGATAACAAGCTTCATACAGTATTCGTCGACTGTATGCAATGTACTGCGAGAGCGTTCCAAACCCCTACGAAGGGACAGGACTTCGCCATGCCCGACGACACCCAGGACGTCATTTCCGGTGGTCATCTCGTTGCCAAGGCGCTGAAGGCCGAGGGGGTCGACCGCATCTACACCCTGTGCGGCGGCCACATCATCGACATCTACGACGGCTGCGTCGACGAGGGCATAGAAGTCGTCGACGTCCGGCACGAACAGGTGGCCGCCCACGCCGCCGACGGCTACGCCCGCATCACCGGCAAGCCCGGCTGCGCGGTCGTCACCGCGGGCCCCGGTACGACCGACGCCGTCACCGGAGTCGCCAACGCCTTCCGCGCGGAGTCCCCGATGCTGCTGATCGGCGGCCAGGGCGCGCTGACCCAGCACAAGATGGGGTCCCTGCAGGACCTGCCGCACGTCGACATGATGACGCCGATCACCAAGTTCGCGGCGGCCGTGCCGGACACGGCACGCGCGGCGGACATGGTGTCGATGGCGTTCCGCGAGTGCTACCACGGCGCGCCCGGCCCCTCCTTCCTGGAGATCCCGCGCGACGTCCTCGACGCCAAGGTGCCGGTGGCCAAGGCGCGCGTCCCCCAGCCCGGCGCGTACCGCGCCTCGACCCGTTCGGCCGGCGACCCCGAGGCGATCGAGAAGCTCGCCGACCTGCTCGTGCACGCGGAGAAGCCGGCCATCCTGCTCGGCAGCCAGGTGTGGACGACCCGGGGCACCGAGGCCGCCATCGACCTCGTACGGACCCTGAACATCCCGGCGTACATGAACGGCGCCGGCCGCGGCACCCTCCCACCCGGCGACCCGCACCACTTCCAGCTGTCGCGCCGGTACGCCTTCTCCAACGCCGACGTCATCGTCATCGTCGGTACGCCCTTCGACTTCCGCATGGGCTACGGCAAGCGGCTCTCGCCGGACGCGACCGTCGTGCAGATCGACCTCGACTACCGGACCGTCGGCAAGAACCGCGACATCGACCTCGGAATCGTCGGGGACGCCGGGCTGGTGCTGAAGTCGGTGACCGAGGCGGCCTCCGGGCGCATCAACGGGGGCGCCTCGAAGCGCAAGGAGTGGCTCGACGAGCTGCGGGCGGCCGAGCAGACCGCCATCGAGAAGCGGCTGCCGAGCCTGAAGTCCGACGCCTCGCCGATCCATCCGTACCGGCTGGTCAGCGAGATCAACGACTTCCTCACCGAGGACTCGGTCTACATCGGCGACGGCGGCGACATCGTCACCTTCTCCGGGCAGGTCGTGCAGCCCAAGTCACCCGGCCACTGGATGGACCCGGGACCGCTCGGCACCCTCGGCGTCGGCGTCCCCTTCGTGCTCGCGGCCAAGCAGGCACGGCCCGACAAGGAGGTCGTCGCCCTCTTCGGCGACGGGGCGTTCTCCCTCACCGGCTGGGACTTCGAGACCCTCGTCCGCTACGACCTCCCCTTCGTCGGCATCGTCGGCAACAACTCCTCGATGAACCAGATCCGTTACGGCCAGGCCGCCAAGTACGGCCTGGAGCGCGAGCGGGTCGGCAACACCCTCGGCGACGTCCACTACGACAAGTTCGCCCAGATGCTGGGCGGTTACGGCGAGGAGGTCCGCGACCCCGCCGACATCGGCCCGGCCCTGAGGCGCGCACGCGAGTCGGGCAAGCCCTCGCTGATCAACGTCTGGGTCGACCCGGACGCGTACGCCCCCGGAACCATGAACCAGACGATGTACAAGTGAGGTGGCCCCGATGACAGCGACGCCAGGAACAGCGACGACAGCGACCTCGGCCAAGGCCCTCGAAGGCATCCGCGTCCTGGACATGACGCACGTCCAGTCCGGGCCCTCCGCGACCCAGCTGCTCGCCTGGCTCGGCGCGGACGTCGTCAAGCTGGAGGCGCCGACCGGTGACATCACGCGCAAGCAGTTGCGCGATCTCCCGGACGTCGACTCCCTCTATTTCACGATGCTCAACTGCAACAAGCGGAGCATCACCCTCAACACCAAGACCGAACGCGGCAAGGAGATCCTCACCGAGCTGATCCGGCGCTCCGACGTCATGGTCGAGAACTTCGGACCGGGCGCGATCGACCGGATGGGCTTCACCTGGGACCGCATCCAGGAGATCAATCCGCGGATCGTCTATGCCTCCATCAAGGGGTTCGGGGACGGCCCGTACACCAACTTCAAGGCGTACGAGGTCGTCGCTCAGGCCATGGGCGGGTCGATGTCGACCACCGGTTTCGCGGACGGGCCGCCGCTGGCGACGGGGGCCCAGATCGGGGACTCGGGCACGGGCGTCCACGCCGTGGCGGGGATTCTCGCGGCGCTGTACCAGCGGGAGAACACCGGGCGCGGTCAGCGGGTCAATGTGGCCATGCAGCACGCTGTGCTCAACCTCTGCCGGGTGAAGCTGCGCGACCAGCAGCGTCTGGCACACGGCCCGCTCGCCGAATATCCCAACGACGACTTCGGCGACGAGGTTCCCCGGTCCGGGAACGCCTCCGGCGGCGGCCAGCCCGGCTGGGCGGTCAAGTGTGCGCCGGGCGGCCCGAACGACTACGTGTACGTCATCGTGCAGCCCGTCGGCTGGCAGCCGATCAGCGAGCTCATCGGCCGGCCGGAGCTGGCCGGCGACCCCGAGTGGGCGACGCCGGAGGCCCGGTTGCCCAAGCTGGGCAAGATGTTCCAGCTGATCGAGGAGTGGTCCTCGACGCTTCCCAAGTGGGAGGTGCTGGAGAAGCTCAACGCGCACAACATCCCGTGCGGGCCGATCCTGTCCACCAAGGAGATCATCGAGGACCGGTCGCTGGTCGCCAACGAGATGGTCGTCACCGTGCCGCACCCCGAGCGGGGCGAGTTCGTGACCGTGGGCAGCCCGCTGAAGCTCTCCGACTCCCCCGTCGAGGTGAGCAGTTCACCACTGCTGGGCGAGCACAACGAAGAGGTCTACGTCGGCGAGCTCGGTCTCGGCGACGAGGAGCTGCGCCTGCTCAAGTCGAACGGAGTGATCTGACGTGATGGCCGAAGACCGCCACCTGAGGGTGCGTACGCTTCTCGACTCCGTGCGGGCCGAGGGCCGGACGGCGCTGACCGCCCCCGAGGGCAAGGTGATCGCCGACGCGTACGGGATCGCCGTACCGGGTGAGGAGCTGGCGAGGGACGTCGAGGAGGCGGTGGCGTACGCCGCGCGTTTCGGCGGACCCGTGGTGATGAAGATCGTCTCGCCCGACATCCTGCACAAGACCGACGCCGGCGGTGTGATCGTGGGCGTGGAGGGCTCGGCCGACGTACGGGCCGCGTTCCACACCATCGTCGACAACGCGCGCGCGTACGACGCGGACGCCCGGATCGAGGGCGTACAGGTGCAGGAGCTGCTGCCCAAGGGGCAGGAGGTCATCGTCGGCGCGGTGACCGACCCGACCTTCGGGAAGGTCGTGGCCTTCGGGCTCGGCGGGGTGCTCGTCGAGGTCCTCAAGGACGTCACGTTCCGGCTCGCGCCACTGGACGCCGACGAGGCGCTGTCCATGCTGGACTCGATCCGTGCGGCGGAGATCCTGCGCGGGGTGCGGGGCCTGCCCGCCGTGGACCGGTGGGCGATCGCCGAGCAGATCCGCCGGGTGTCCCAACTGGTGTCGGACTTCCCGGAGATCGCCGAGGTGGACCTCAACCCGGTGATCGCCACGCCGCAGGGCGCGGTCGCGGCGGACATCAGGATCATCCTCGCCGAGTCCCTGCCGAAGCCCCGGCCGACGTACACGCGCGAGGAGATCCTCACCTCGATGCGCCGGCTGATGCAGCCCTCGTCCGTCGCGGTGATCGGCGCCTCCAACGAACAGGGCAAGATCGGCAACTCGGTGATGCGCAACCTCGTCGACGGCGGCTTCGCCGGGGAGATCCATCCGGTGAACCCCAGGGCCGATGACATTCTCGGCCGCAAGGCGTACAAGAGTGTCACCGACGTTCCCGGTGAGGTGGATGTGGCGGTCTTCGCGATCCCCGCCAAGTTCGTGGCCTCGGCGCTGGAGGAGGTGGGACGCAAGAAGATCCCGAACGCCGTGCTGATCCCCTCCGGGTTCGCGGAGACCGGCGAGCACGACCTGCAGGACGAGATCGTGGCGATCGGCGAACGGTACGGTGTGCGGCTGCTCGGGCCGAACATCTACGGCTACTACTCGACGTGGCAGGACCTGTGCGCCACGTTCTGCACGCCCTACGACGTCAAGGGCGGGGTGGCGCTGACCTCGCAGTCCGGCGGCATCGGAATGGCCATCCTGGGCTTCGCCCGGACCACCAAGACGGGCGTGTCGGCGATCGTCGGCCTCGGCAACAAGTCGGACCTGGACGAGGACGACCTGCTGACCTGGTTCGGCGAGGACCCGCACACCGAGTGCATCGCGATGCACCTGGAGGACCTCAAGGACGGGCGCGCCTTCGTCGAGGCCGCGCGGGCGACCGTACCGAAGAAGCCGGTCGTCGTCCTGAAGGCGGGGCGTACCGCGGCCGGCGCGAAGGCCGCCGGGTCGCACACCGGTGCGCTGGCGGGCGACGACGCCGTGTACGACGACATCCTGCGGCAGGCCGGTGTCATCCGGGCGCCCGGGCTGAACGACATGCTGGAGTACGCGCGCGCGTTGCCGGTGCTTCCCACCCCGCAGGGGGACAACGTCGTGATCATCACGGGGGCGGGCGGCAGCGGTGTGCTGCTGTCCGACGCGGTGACCGACAACGGTCTGACCCTGATGGAGATCCCGGCGGACCTGGACGCGTCCTTCCGGAAGTTCATCCCGCCCTTCGGGGCCGCGGGCAACCCGGTGGACATCACCGGGGGCGAGCCGCCGTCGACGTACGAGGCGACGATCCGGCTGGGCCTCGAGGACCCACGCATCCACTCACTGGTCCTCGGCTACTGGCACACCATCGTCACCCCGCCGATGGTCTTCGCGGAGCTCACCGCGCGCGTGGTGGCCGAGTTCCGGGAGCGCGGCGTCGAGAAGCCGGTGGTGGCGTCGCTCGCGGGCGACGTGGAGGTCGAGGAGGCCTGCCAGTACCTCTACGAGCGCGGAGTCGTGGCGTACCCGTACACGACCGAGCAGCCGGTGGCCGTGCTCGGCGCCAAGTACCGCTGGGCGCGGGCGGCGGGACTGTTGGGGGGCGGTTCATGAGGTGACCCGGCGCGGGGGCCGGCCGACGGTGCGCGTCGGCCGGCCCCGGGACCCGTGCGCACACGAAAGGCATTGGACAGGGGGCGCTGGCCAGAGCTTTCGACGCAAGGGGTGCGACACACATGACAACCACCGACTTCTCGACCTCCGTCCCCTACAGGGAGGTGACGGACCGCAACGGCCGCCTGTACCGGATCGGCGAGACCGACCGGGACATCATGGGCCGGCCACGATGGACCATGGTGCTCTTCCCGTGGATCGGCATGATGGGGATCAGCTCCTCGGAGTACGCGTTCACCTCCGCCGAGGACACCCTGCACGAGGCCCACCTGTGGGACAACGGACACATCTTCTGGCTGATGGGCGTCTGGGTGTTCTTCCAGGCCGCCGTCGCCTTCCCGGCCGGGCAGCTGCGGGAGAGCGGCAGACTGCCCGCGCGGTACGCGATGATGCTCGGCGCGTTCGGCACGGTCTGCGGCTATCTCTCGCTGGCGTTCGCGCCGCACGTGATCGTCGCCTACATCGGATTCGGCATGTTCAGCGGCATCGGCGCCGGCCTGGTCTACGCGACCTGCGTGAACATGGTCGGCAAGTGGTTCCCGGAGCGCAAGGGCGGCAAGACCGGCATGGTCAACGGCGGTTTCGCCTACGGCTCGGTGCCCTTCGTCTTCCTGTTCACCTCGTACATGGACCTGAGCAACTACCAGGTCGTCCTGGTGATGGTGGGCGTCGTCTGCTGCGCGGTCGTCGCGTTCGCGGGGTGGTTCTTCAAGGACCCGCCGAAGAACTGGTGGCCCGCGCACGTCGACCCGCTCCGTCAGACCGACGACCCGAAGATCCGCCGGGCACTGGAGAAGAACCCGCCGGCGGTCAAGCAGTACACCCCCAAGGAGGCCGCCCGCACCCCCGTGCTGTGGATGATGTGGTTCTGTCTGCTGTGCACGGCCGGCATCAACATCTTCGGCATCGCCTTCCAGGTGCCGTTCGGCAAGGACATGGGCTTCGCGGGCGGGATCGTGGCCACGGCGATGTCGCTGAAGGCCATCGTCAACGGCACGGGGCGCGGGGTCATCGGCTGGATCTCCGACAAGTTCGGGCGCCGCAACACACTGATCATCGTGTGCCTGGTGCTGGGGACCGCGCAGTTCGGCGTGCTGGTCTCCGGCCAGATGGGCAGCATGCCGTTCTTCCTGTTCTGCTCCATGGTCTCCGGCTTCGGCGGCGGCGCGATCTTCCCCCTGTTCGCGGCGATGACCGCGGACTACTTCGGAGAGAACAACAACGCCTCCAACTACGGCATGGTCTACAGCTCGAAGCTGATCTCCGGGCTCGTGGGATCCGGGATGGGCGCGGTCGTGGTCAACGTGTGGGACTACGAGGGCGCGTTCGTCATAGCGGGCTGCATCGGTCTGGCCTCCGCGGTACTGGCGCTCTTCCTGAAGGCACCGGGCAGGCCCGAGGCCAAGCGCATCGCTCCCAACCCGCACCCGCTCGGCGAGGAGATGGCGTGACATGAGGGCTGACCCCGTCGCACGGACCAGCTCTTCGTCGTGTATCTGCCGTGGATCGCCATGATGACCATCGGTGTCTTCACGCGGTCCGCGCAGCCGCAGCCGCAAGCGGCAGGCTGACGCCGGCACGGCGTTCATGAGGCGGGCCGCCCCCGCGCCCGGGG
>NZ_JBXEJE010000005.1:63409-75834 GCF_056820935.1 Streptomyces sp. Q2
CTCCCCGGATCCGGGGAGGGCCGCCTCATGTGCGGGTGAGCTGTCAGCACTTCTCCCGCAGGGAGTGCAGGTGCTCGCTCGAACGGCGGGCGAAGGTGAACGACTCGGTCGGGTTGTCGTGCTCGGCCTGCCAGTGGTGGGCGAGCCGTTCGCCGCGCAGCCGGGTCACGGCGGAGATGAACCGCTGGTAGTCGATGTCTCCGTCACCGACGTCGGTCATGCGGTAGCCGTACTGGTTCGCCGGGTCGCGCTCCCCGTCCTTGACGTGGAAGAGCGGGTAGCGGTGGGGCTGCCTGAGGACGTAGTCGAGGGGTTCGAAGGGTGCGGGCGTGCCGTCGGGCCGCTTCGAGAAGCGGAACTGGCCCGAGTACGCCCAGAAGATGTCCATCTCCAGGAACACCAGGTCGGGGTCGGTCTCGGCGAGCAGCACGTCGTAGAGCCGGACCTTGGGGTTGTCGGTGGCGAAGGAGAACTCCTCGGAGTGGTTGTGCTGGTAGAACTTCATGCCGCGTGCCCTGGCCGCCGCGCCGTAGGTGTTGAAGTCCTCGGCCGCGCGCTTCCACGCGTCGACGGTCGAGCCGTAGCGGAACGGTCCGGCGGCGGTGCCGATGTGCTTGAGACCCAGGGCCTGGGCGTCGTCGAGGACCTTGGTGAGGTTCTGGGCGAAGGTGTAGGCGTTCGGGTCGCTGGAGTAGTAGCCGACGTGGCTTCCGATCGGGTTCAGGCCGTGGTTCCGGGCCAGCCGTTTGAGCTGGGCGAGCGTGATCGGACCGGCCGAGCCCTGGGTGTACCCGGCGAACTCGACCTCGTCGTAGCCGTACTTCTCCAGCTCGGCGAAGACGGGGGCGAAGCCCAGGGTGGAGACCTTGTCGCGCAGGCTGTACAGCTGGATGCCGAGGCGCCCGGGCGGCAGGACGGGACGGCCCCGGCCGGTGGCGGAGGTCGCTGCTTCGGTGCCGGCGGTGGCGGCCGTGGCGGGGGCCGCCGCGGCGCCGAGTATGGCGGCGGCGGTGGTGCCGGCGGCCACGCCGAGCATGCCTCGTCTGGTGAGGCGGTGGGTGAGTTCGGGGTCGTGCGCCTTGCTGGCCCCGGTGGTGCGGGGGGTGCGGCTCATGTGGAACTCCTCGTGGTGGGAGGGCGTTGTCAGTGGTGAGTGCTTCACTGGTGACCAGTCAGGACAGACCGGACAGGTGGAGCAGCAGTGCTTTCACGTCGGTGGCCGCCACGCGGTCGCCGACGGCGCGGGGGGTGGAGCAGATGAGGAGCGGACCGTCGTCGTCGCTCTCGGGGAGGCGGCCGTGGCTGCCGCGAATAGGTGAGGGATCCAGGGGCACGACCGCCATGCGGTAGCGCATGCCGAGTTTCTTGCGGGCCAGTGCCGTGGCCGCCTTCACCTTCACGTAGGGGTCGAGCGGGTCCATGAAGAGTTCGGCCGGGTCGTAGCCGGGTTTGCGGTGGATCTCGACCAGCTGCGCGAAGTCGGGCGCGCGGGCGTCGTCGAGCCAGTAGTAGTACGTGAACCAGGCGTCCGGCTCCGCGACGGCGACGAGTTCGCCGGAGCGCGGATGGTCGAGGTGGTGGGCCTTCTTCCCCTGGTCGTCCAGGAGTTGCCCGATGCCGGGCAGGCCGTCGAGGGCGGCCCGGGTCGCGTCGAGGTCCTCGGGCCGGCGGACGTAGACGTGGGCGATCTGGTGGTCGGCGACGGCGAAGGCGCGGGAGGCCATCGGGTCGAGGTACTCCATGCCGTCCTGCGTGTGCACCTCCAGCAGCCCGGCGCGGCGCAGGGCGCGGTTGATGTCGACGGGCCGGTCCACGCGGGTGATGCCGTACTCGGACAGCGCGACGACGGTACGGCCCTCGGCGCGGGCGTCGTCCAGAAGCGGGGCCAGGGCCGCGTCCAGGTCGGCGGCCGCCTTCAGGGAGCGCGGGTCGTCGGGGCCGAAGCGCTGCAGGTCGTAGTCGAGGTGGGGGAGGTAGCAGAGCGTCAGGTCGGGGTGGCGGGTGCGGATGATGTGGCGGGTCGCGTCGATGATCCAGCGGCTGGAGACCAGGTCCGCGCCCGGTCCCCAGAAGTGGAAGAGGGGGAAGGTGCCGAGTTTCTCGGTGAGTTCGTCGTGGAGGGCGGCGGGCCGCGTGTAGCAGTCGGGTTCCTTGCGGCCGTCGGCGTAGTAGACGGGACGGGGGGTGACGGTGATGTCGGTGTCGGCGCCCATGGCGTACCACCAGCAGATGTTGGCGACGGTGTAGCCGGGGTGTGCGCGGCGGGCGGCGTCCCAGAGTCTGTCTCCGGCGACCAGGCCGTTGTGCTGACGCCACAGGAGTACGTCGCCGAGTTCGCGGAAGTACCAGCCGTTGCCGACGATGCCGTGCTCGCCGGGGTGGGTGCCGGTCAGGAAGGTGGACTGGGCGGCGCAGGTGACGGCGGGCAGGACGGTGCCGAGCGGCGCGCGGGAGCCGGATTGGGCGAGCGCCTCGAGGTGGGGCATGTGGTCGAGGAGACGGGGGGTGAGGCCGACGACGTCGAGGACGAGGAGGGGGGTCGGGCCCGGGGTGGTCCGGGGGGTGCTCATGGGAGCTCCTTCAGGCCGAGGTCCGTCAACAGGTCGCGGGCCAGGGTGAGTTCGGCGGCGATGCCGTCGGCGAGCTGGGAGCGGCCGCGGGGCCGCAGCTCGGGCGGGAGCGCCTGCCAGGTGTAGGTCTCGACCTCCAGGTGGCGGGTGAGCGGGTGCGGACCGCCCACGAGCCGGGTCAGGGCGGCCTTCAGGACGGGGAGCGTGGAGGTGAGGGGTGCGGCGGGGGCCGCGTGCAGCGGGACGTGGAAGTGGGCACGCCAGGGGGACGCGTCGGGAAGCGTGTCGCCGTTGAGGGCCTCGCCGAGGTCGTCGGTGCCGCGCAGGCCCGAGGCGGTGGCCGTGCGGGTCTGGTGCAGGAAGCGGGGTTCGTCGAAGGCGGCCAGGGCCTTACGGACCTCGGGCAGATGGGGGTGTTCGGCGTGCAAGGCGGCCGAGAGCTGGGACTTGACGACGGGGACACCGGCCCCGGTGAGCGCGTCCAGGGCGGTGTGCGGGTCTTCGAAGGAGGTGGCGAGGTGGCAGGTGTCGACGCAGATGCCGATGCGGTCGTGGCCGATCGCGGTGAGCGGGGCGAGGGCGTCGGCGGTGGTCTCGACGACGCAGCCGGGTTCGGGTTCGAGGCCGACGCGGATGGAGCGGCCGGTCAACTCCGCCAGGGCGTCCAGTCGTCGGGCCAGGGTGAGCAGGGCGGTGCGGGCCGTCTCGGAGCGGGCTGTCGTGGACGTACCGTCCGCTGTGGCCCAGCCGTCGGCGGGTGGCAGCGCGGTGCGCCAGGCGAGCGGCAGCGTGGAGATGCTGCCCTCGGTGACGTCGTCGGGGAGGAGGCCGGCCAGGACCCGGGCCAGGGCGGTGGTGTGGTCGAGGCGTTCGGGGTCGGCCCAGTCCGGCCGGTACACGCGGTACTTGACCTCCTCGGCGCCGAAGCCCTCGTAGGGGAAGCCGTTGAGGGTGACGACCTCGAGGCCGCGCCGGTCGAGTTCGGTGCGCAGCGCGCGCAGGGCGGACGGGTCGGTGACGAGAGCGTCGGCGGCGTCCTTGGCGAGCCACAGGCCGATGCCGAGCCGGTCGCGGCCCAGGCGCCGGCGGACGGGCTCGCAGTGGTCCCGGAGCTGGGCGAGGACACCGTCGAGGGTTTCGGCGGGATGGACGTTGGTGCAGTAGGCGAGGTGGACGGTGGAGCCGTCGGGGTGGCGGAAGCGCATCGCTCACTCCCCGCCGCGCAGCACGGAGTTGCCCTCGTGGGTGGCCTCGGGCGGCGACACCTCCAGGTTCAGACGGCCGCTGAGGCCGTAGAAGGCGATCGGGTTGCGCCACAGCACCCGGTCGACGTCGTCCTCGCCGAAGCCCTCGGCCAGCATCAGGTCGCCGACCCTGCGCGTCTTGAGGGGGTCGCTGCGGCCCCAGTCGGCGGCGGAGTTCACCAGCACCCGGTCGGGCCCGTACGCGTCAAGGATCGCGACCATCCGCTCCTCGTCCATCTTCGTCTCCGGATACACGGAGAAGCCCAGCCAGCAGCCGCTGTCCTTGGCCTCCTCGACGGTCGTCTCGTTGAGGTGGTCGACCAGGACCCGCTCCGGGGACAGCGCCGACTCCCGGACGACGTCGAGGGTGCGGCGCAGGCCGGCGAGCTTGTCACGGTGCGGAGTGTGGACGAGCGCGGGCAGGTGGTGGTCGGCGGCGAGCTGAAGCTGCGCGGCGAGGGCGGTGTCCTCGGCGGGGGTCATCGAGTCGTAGCCGATCTCGCCGACGGCCACGACCTGGTCCTTGACGAGATACCGGGGCAGTTCGTCGAGGACGGGCACGCAGCGCGGGTCGTTCGCCTCCTTGGGATTGAGGGCGAGCGTGCAGTGGTGGGCGATGCCGTACTGGGCGGCGCGGAAGGGCTCCCAGCCCATCAGGGAGTCGAAGTAGTCGAGGAAGGAGGCGGGTGAGGTGCGGGGCTGGCCGAGCCAGAAGGACGGCTCGACGACGGCACGGACACCGGCGGCGCGCATGGCCTCGTAGTCGTCGGTGGTGCGGGACGTCATGTGGATGTGGGGGTCGAAGATGCGCATCAGAACTCCTCGCCGTCGCCGCCCTGATCGCCCTTCACTGCGGGCGGGGCGGCCGTGGGGTCGGTCAGGGTCAGGACGCGGTACAGGTCCTCGGGGACGGGGCGGCCGGCGGCGGTGCGTTCGGCGGCGTAGTCGCGGAGCATGCGGGCCAGTTCCGCGTCGGCGTCGGCCCGGCGGTCCAGGTCGGCCACCGCGTCGACGGGCACACCGGTGAACAGGCACTTCAGGACGGCGTGGCGCCACTGGTGGGCCGGCAGGTGCCGGGCGGCGTACGGGCCGACCGCGGCGGCGAGGAGGCGGGTGTCGTTGGTGCGCAGGGCGTCCTCGACGAGCGGGAGGGCCTGCGGGCCGGGCACCAGGTGGGGCAGGGCGTGCAGGACGGCTCGGCGTTCGGCGGCGGTGCCCTGGGCGTAGACGCGGGTGAGGGCGTCCGTGTCGGCGCGGGCCGCGTGCAGGATGAGGACGCGGACGGCGTCGGCGCAGGTGGAGCCGCAGCGGCGCCCGGCCTCGGCGAGGCGCAGCTCCCACACCGAGATGGGCCCGTGCGTGCCGGGATGTGCGGCGGCCTCGTCGAGGGCCTGGTCGAGCCAGGCGCGGGCGGCGTTGTCGAGGTGGGCGACGACACGGCCGTGCAGGTCGGGCGGCGGAGTGCGGGCGAGGGTGACGCCCTGGAGGTCTGCCGCCGGGATCGCCGGGTCGGCGGGGGTGTGGGTCATGAGGTGCTCCCTTGTGAGGGCGCCGCCGCGTGACGGAGGAACGGGAGGGACAGTTCGGCGAAGTGAGGGCCCGCATGGGAGTGGCGGGGCAGTTCCACGACGGTCAGGCCCTGGTAGCCGGCGGCGGACAGGGCGGCGAGCACCGGCGGGAAGTCGATCTCCCCGTCGCCGAGAGGGAGGTGTTCATGGACACCGCGACGCATGTCCTCGATCTGGACGTGCCGCAGCCAGGGGGCGGCGGCGCGTACGCACTCGGCGACGGACCAGGGCTCCAGGCACTGGCAGTGACCGATGTCGAGGGTCAGGCCGAGCTGCTCCGGGTCGCCGAGGGTACGGCGCAGCCGGTGGAAGTCGGCGAGGGTGGCGAGGAGGTGACCGGGTTCGGGTTCGACGGCCAAGGGGACGCCGGCCCGGGCGGCGGCGTCCAGGACGGGGGCGAACGCCTCGGCCAGACGCTTCCACGCCGTGTCCGCGTCCGTCCCCGCCGGTGGGATTCCGCTGAAACAGTGAACGGCGTGGGCACCGAGGTCGGCCGCCACCCGGATCGCGCGGAGCAGCAGGCCGACACGCCGGGCACGGTCGTCCGGGTCGGGGTCCAGCAGGGAGGGGCCGTGTTTGCGCCGGGGGTCGAGCACATAACGGGCGCCCGTCTCCACGGTGGCCGACAGGCCGAGCACGTCCAGCCGTTGCGCGAGGCGGCGTGTGCGGGCGGCCAGGTCCGGGGCGAACGGGTCGAGGTGCATGTGGTCGAGGGTCAGCCCGACGCCGTCGTAACCGAGGTCGGCGAGAAGCGTGAGGGCGTCGCCGAGGCGGAGGTCGGCGAGGCCGTTGGTGCCGTAGCCGAAACGGAGGGGGCGGGGGGTGGAGGGGGGTGGGGTGATGGCGGGGCCTTGCGCGTAAGGGGTGGTCGCGGGGTTGTGCGGCCGGGTGTCCTCGGCGGTCCGGGTTGCGGCCTTGGCCGTTGACGGGCGGGGCGCCTCAGGGGTCACGTCACGCTCACCTTCCTCGCGAACCTCCCGGCGAGCGGGGCCAGGGCTGCTGTGAGCAGTGCGGTGACGGGGGCGCCGGAGCGGGCGCAGAGGGCGGCCTGGAAGGGGATCGTGGCGCGGATGCCGCCGCTGACGGCTCGTTGGGTGAGCGGGGGTGACGGGTTGAGGGCGGCGTGGAAGTAGGGGCGGGCGGCGGTCGTCGCGTAACCGGCGGCGAGCGCGGTGCGCAGGGCGGCTTCGGGCGCGGGCACGGGGATGCCCGGCCGTGTGGACGGACGGGTCAGGAGCCGGGTCAGCGCCGCGGTCGCGGCCAGGGCCGCCAGCGGGACCAAGGGTGAGCCGCCTTGGGTTTCCCGGCGCGACACGGTCGTGACCGTGAGGGTGTGTGCGCTGAGGAGGGCGGCGGACGGAAGGGCTCGGCGGATGCCGCTCGCGGTGCCCGTGGCCGGCGTGGTCGCCTCCCGCCCGAACGCCCTGCTGCTCGTCGTGGCCGTGGCCGTGGCCCCGAGCAGCAGGTCCAGGCCGCGCGCCGCCGCCATGGCCACCGGGCCCGCCGGGGTGCGTTTCAGAGCGAGGTCGTACGCCCAGACGGTCGCCGCCAAGGTCGTCGCCACGGCAAGAGCGGGGCGGCCGGCGCGAGCGGCCAGGGACAGGCCGGCGCCGGTGAAGGCGCAGGCCGCCGCGAGCGCCGCGGTGGGGTGGACGCGGCCGGAAGGCAGCGGGCGGTGCGGGCGCTCGGCGGCGTCCTCGTCCCGGTCGGCCCAGTCGTTGAGGGCCATGCCGGCCTCGTACAGACAGAGGGAGGAGCAGATGGCCAGCAGGGTGCGGGAGTTCGGGTGCGGGGCGGCTGCCGCCGCACCGGCCAGGGCATCGCCCGGGACGGTGAACAGGGCGGGCAGGCGAAGCAGTTCGGCCCAGGCCGCTCTCGCCGCGGGGCCGGTCATCGCGCCGCTCCGGCCCGCAGCCGCTGCCCGAACCCCACCAGTGCCGCGTACTGCTCCCCCAGGGCCGACGGCCCCTCCCCCACCGGATCCTTGAAGTAGAAGCCCAGCTCGGCCAGCGGGCCGGACAGGCCCCGCTCGTGGGCGCGGGCGGCCAGGCGGGCCAGGTCGAGGACCAGGGGTGCGGCCAGGGCGGAGTCGCAGCCCTGCCAGGTGGTCTGGAGGATCATGCGGACGCCGAGGAAGCCGTCGAAGGCGACGTGGTCCCAGGCGGTCTTCCAGTCGCCGAGTACGGAAACGTCGTCGATGTGGACCTCGCCCTCGGGGACCGTGCCGAGGGTGTCGGCGAGGACCCGCTCCTTGCCGGCGTTCTTCGCCGCCGCGGCGGCAGGGTCGGCGAGGGAGGCGCCGTCGCCGCCGCCCAGGAGATTGGTCCCGGACCAGGCCCGCACGGCGAGCGCCCGCTGCGCGAACATCGGGCCCAGCACCGAGCGGAGCAGGGTCTGGCCGGTCTTGCCGTCCCGGCCCGCGTAGGGGAGCCCCGACGACTCGGCGAGCGGCGCCAGCGCCGGATGGTGCAGGCCGGTCGACGGGGTGAAGTTCACGTACGGGCAGCCCGCGCGCAGGGCCGCCGCCGCGTAGAGGGAGCTGGCGGGCAGGCCGGTGCCGGTCGCCGCCGGTTCCGTGGAGGCGACGTTCACCACGACTGCCCGCTCCAGGGCCCGCCGCTGTACGAAATCCCGTATGTCGGCGGCGAAGCCGGCGATCAGCTCGTCCTGGCTGCGGGTGTCGTCCGGGGCGGGTCCGCCAGGCCTGATCTCCCGGTCGGCGGCGGTCAGTTCGGCCTCGATCGCCGACGGGAGACCGTACGGCAGGACACCGCCGGCCGCCAGCGCCTCCGCGCGTTTGGGCAGGGGGCAGTCCAGCGTGTCGTGGCCGCCGAAGACGAGGGTCCCCAGGGCCGGCAGACCGCTGTCGGCGAACGCGGGTGTCTCGGTGACCAGGCCGCTCGGCGGGTGCAGGCCCGCGCTCACCGCGGCACAGCCGGCGACGACCGTGGTGGCGACGGAGCCACGCGCCCCGATCAGCCATACACCGACGCGCGGTGCGGAAACGGACGCGGACATGGGCAGCCTCCTTGTCGAACGGGTCGTACGAGGTCGTACGAGGTCGTACGGACTAGCACGAACTCGCACGAGTTATCGCGAAGTGGCATGAAACAGCCGTACGAACACCCGGGCCATACGCACGCCGGAGGTCGCACGGAACTCGCGGTGGGGAAAGACGGCGGGCGGGAGTCCGGCGTCCCCCGCCCGCCGCCGTTCAGTCGCCCGGTGAAGCCGTGGGTGCCAGGGACTTCGCGGGCAGTTCCTTGATGCGGATGTCGCGGAAGGACACCCGGTCGTCGGCTCCGTGGTTCTGGATGCCGACGTGACCGTCCCTGAGGCTCCGGGCCGGATCGGTGTTGGTGAAATCGTTGATCTTCACGCCGTTGAGCCAGACGCGCAGCCGCTCGCCCTCCACTCGGATCTCGTACGTGTTCCACTCCCCCGGCGGGTTCAGCGCGCGGTCGCGCTTGTTCACGTCGGCGGACCGGAACCCGTAGACGGAGCCGGTGGTCCTCTCCGGCACGTCGGTGGCGTCGATCTGGATCTCGTAGCCGTTGTTCACCGCCGACCACGGGTCGGACGAGGGTGGGAAGCCCACGAACACCCCGGAGTTGTCGTCGCCGGACTCACTGGCCATCCTCCAGTCGAGCTTCAGCGAGTACGCCCCGAAGGCCCGGTCGGCGTACCAGAGCATCCCCATCCCGCCCGACGAGGTGATCGTGCCGTCGTCGTCCAGGGTGAAGGAGCCCGGGCCGGCCTGGCTCCAGCCGGCCGTCGAGCCGCCGTCGAAGAGCGGACGGTATCCGGTCTCCGGTCGACAGTCCGCCTGGACACCGCCTGTCGCATACAGGATTCCGCCGGCCAGGTGTCTGCGGAATGCCGGATCCGCGTACGACTCCTTCGTGTGCCCGCCGCCCGTGTAGAAGGCGCGGCCGCCCTGGTAGGTCTGGCACCAGGCGATCGGATGGTCGCCCTGCATGGTGCCGCCGGTGTACGACGACTCGTCGAGCGAGGCGAGGACGTGGGCCCGTTCCCGGGGGTTCGAGCGGTAGTTGTACCACTCGTCGGTGCGTTCCCAGGTCTGCGGAAGGTCCGAGGTCGCCGGGTGCGCGCGGTCCTCGACATGGACGGTCGCGGGCTGGATCGCCGGGTGCGACTGGAAGTAGGCGCCGGCGAGGCCGCCGTAGAACTCCCAGTCGTACTCGGTGTCGGCGGCGGCGTGAACGCCGACGTAGCCGCCGCCGTGGCGGATGTAGCCCTCGAAGGCCGCCTGTTGGGCGGGGTCGAGGACGTCTCCGGTCGTGGACAGGAACACGACCGCGTCGTACCGCCGCAGGTTGCGCGCGGTGAACGCGCCGGCGTCCTCGGTCGCGTCGACCGTGAAGCCCGATGTCCGGCCGAGCTGTTGGACGGCCGCCACGCCGTCCGGGATCGAGTCGTGCCGGAAACCGGCCGTCTTGGAGAAGACGAGCACCCGTCCGTCGTCGTCGGGGTGCGAGGCGGCGGGCCCGCAAACGCAGCCGAGGAGCAGCGTCGCGCCGACAACCGCCGTGCTCACACGTCTGGTTGGTCGCATCTCGATCGCCTCCTGTCAGCCGGTGGTGAAGGTGAAGTCGTCCACGTCGTACAGGGCTTCGGAGCCACTGCCCTTGAAGACCAGGTACAGCGTGGTCGTGCCGCGTGGGGCGCGGGACATGCCGGCGCTGACGTCCTGGAAGGTGTCCCAGCCGCCGGTCACCGGCACGGTCGCCTTGCCGAGCAGCGTGCCCTTCGCGGACCCGGCGCGGATCTCGAGCGTGCCGCCCGCGCCGGCCGAGGAGACCCGTGCGGTGATCTTCTTGGCGTTGCCGAGGGCGTACGGCGTGAAGGAGATCCAGTCGCCGTTGTGCACGTCCCCGACCGTCTTCCCGCCGTGCGCGGTGTCCTTGTCCACGACCGAGACGCCCAAGGAGGTGCCGAAGTGCTCGGCCTGGCGGTGCTTGGGCTGGACCACGTTCTGGTCGTGGGTGGTGAGCGGTGCCTGGCCGCCGCCTCCGCCGTCGGTGTACTCGGCGTCGAACACGCCGAAGATGTTGGCGTCGTCGTCGTGGCCGCCGTCGGCACTGGTCTGGATGGTGCCGGTGCAGCCGTTGGCGGAGGTCAGCGGGTGGCCGTGGGTGTCGTGGCCGAGGATGAAGGTGACCTTGACCTTCGAGCAGTCGATGTTCCTGCCGTCCTCGGGGTCGGTGACGCGGACCTTGAACGGGATCGCGTCGCCGAAGCTGAACAGCTCACCGTCACGCGGGAGTTCGAGGGTCACCTTCGGCGCGGTGTTGCCCACGACGATCTGCACGCTCGCGCTGCCGGTGCGGCCGCTCGGGTCCTTGGCGGTCAGGGTGGCGGTGTAGGTGCCGTTCTTCTTGTACGTGTGTGCCGGGTTCGCCGCGGTCGACTTGGCGCCGTCGCCGAAGTCCCAGCCGTAGGTGAGGGCGTCGCCGTCCTGGTCGGAGGTGCCCGCGGAGGAGAAGCTCACCCGCAGCGGGGCCTGGCCCGAGGTCCGGCTCGCCGCGGCCTGCGCGACCGGGGAGTGGCCGTCGGTGGCGTTCTCGATGCGGTACAGGGCCGAGTGCTCGTCGCCGCCGAACCAGGAGACGCCGTAGTCGAGGACGTACAGCGCGCCGTCGGGGCCGAAGGCCATGTCCATGATCTGGGTGCCGGTCCACGGCACGTCGTTGATCGACTGGACGGTGCCGTCGGCGTCGCTGGTGATCCGCTTGATCCAGCGGCGGCCGAACTCCCCGGCGAAGAAGTCGCCGTCGTAGGCCTCGGGGAACTTCACCGGCGAGTCGAGCGAGGCGTCGTAGTGGTAGACCGGGCCACCCATCGGGGACTCGGAGCCGCTGCCGAACTCGGGCACGGATCCGCCGTCGTACGGGATCCAGGCCGGCTGGGCGGGCGGCAGGTCGGTCAGACCGGTGTTGTGCGGGGAGGTGTTCTTCGGAGCGCTGCAGTCGAACGGCGCACCGGATACCCCGGTCGCGAAGTCGTATGCGATATACGGGTCATTGTCGCCCGTACAGAACGGCCATCCGAAGTTCCCGGGACCGGTGACCCGTGCGAACTCCACCTGACCGGCAGGTCCGCGGGCCGGGTCGGCGGCGCCGGCGTCAGGTCCGTAGTCGCCGACGTAGAGGATGCCGGTCTCCTTGTCGACGCTGAAGCGGAACGGGTTGCGAAAGCCCATCGCGTAGATCTCGGGCCGCGTCTTGTCCGTGCCGGGCGCGAAGAGGTTGCCGTCGGGGATGGCGTACGAACCGTCGGCGTTCACCTTGATGCGAAGGATCTTGCCGCGCAGGTCGTTGGTGTTGCCGGACGAACGCCGGGCGTCGAAGGCGGGGTTGCGGCCGTCCCGGTCGTCGATGGGGGTGAACCCGTCGGACTGGAACGGGTTGGTGTCGTCGCCGGTCGACAGGTACAGGTTGCCCGCCGCGTCGAAGTCGATGTCGCCGCCGACGTGGCAGCACAGGCCGCGCGAGGCCGGGACGTCGAGGATCTTCTTCTCGCTGGCGGCGTCGAGGGTGCCGTCGGTGTTCAGGACGAACCGGGAGAGGCGGTTGACGCCGTCGAAGGGCGCGAAGTCGGCGGCGGTGCCGGTCTCGGGGGCGTCGCCCGCGGGGGTGTTCAACGGGGGCGCGTAGTAGAGGTAGATGAAGCGGTTGGCCGTGAAGCCGGGATCCACGCCGACGCCTTGGAGGCCCTCTTCGTCGTGGGAGTAGACGGCGAGTTTGCCGGCGAGTCTCGTGTTGCCCGCCGCGTCGGTGAGGCGGAGTTCGCCGTCGCGCGAGGTGTGCAGGACCGAGCGGTCGGGGAGGACGGCGAGCGACATGGGCTCGCCGACCTCCGGCTCGCCCTTGGCGAGGGTGACCTGCTGGAAGTCCTCGGCGGCGGAGGCGGCCGGCGCGGCCGGGGCGGTCCCCGGGTCGGCGACGGCTGCGCCGGCCTGTGGCGCGGTCAGGGTGAGGGACGCGCCCGCCAGCAGCGCGCCGCTGAGCAGGGCGACCGCC
>NZ_JBXEJE010000005.1:76094-132678 GCF_056820935.1 Streptomyces sp. Q2
CGGTGCTGGTGGTGCTGTCGTTCCCGTGCACGGGTGCCTCCAGAATGGGGCCGGTTGTACATGCGGGTGCGGTGCGCCGGGATGCGCCGTCATCCCGGAAGTCATGGACGTCACGGACGTCACGGACGTCATGGACGTCACGGACGCCATGGAAGGCAACGCCGTCGGTCTACTCGTTGCCGCCGAACGCCGCGTCGAAGGAGGCCGACGGCGGCTCGAAGTCGTACGCCTTGAGGCGGGCCAGGGCCTCGGGGGCGCCCTGGAGCCGGTCCATGCCGGCGTCCTCCCACTCCACGGAGATGGGGCCCCGGTAGTCGATGGAGCGCAGCATCCGGAAGACGTCCTCCCAGGGGACGTCTCCGTGGCCCGCGGAGACGAAGTCCCAGCCGCGGCGCGGGTCGCCCCAGGGCAGGTGGGAGCCGAGGCGGCCGTTGCGGCCGTCGAGCCGCTTGCGGGCCTCCTTGCAGTCGACGTGGTAGATGCGGTCGCGGAAGTCCCAGAGGAAGCCGACCGGGTCGAGGTCCTGCCACACGAAGTGGCTCGGGTCGAAATTGAGGCCGAAAGCCGGTCGCCGGTCGACCGCGTCCAGCGCGCATACAGTCGTCCAGTAGTCGTATGCGATCTCGCTGGGGTGGACCTCGTGCGCGAACCGCACGCCTTGCGCGTCGAAGACGTCGAGGATCGGATTCCACCGCTGGGCGAAGTCCTCGTAGCCGCGCTCGATCATCGACGCCGGGGCGGGCGGGAACATGGCCACCAGGTGCCAGATCGCGGAGCCGGTGAAACCGACGACGGTGTCGACTCCGAAGGCGGCCGCGGCCCGGGCGGTGTCGGCGATCTCGGCCGCGGCCCGCCGCCGTACGCCTTCCGCGTCACCGTCGCCCCAGATGCGGGCGGGCAGGATGGCCTGGTGCCTCTCGTCGATGATGGCGTCGCAGACCGCCTGGCCGACCAGGTGGTTGGAGATGGCCCAGCACTTGAGGCCGTACTTGTCGAGGAGCTGGTGGCGCGAATCGATGTACGACGGGTCGGCCAGCGCCTTGTCGACCTCGAAGTGGTCGCCCCAGCAGGCCAGTTCGAGGCCGTCGTAGCCGAAGTCGCGGGCGAGGCGGCAGACCTCTTCGAGCGGCAGGTCGGCCCACTGGCCGGTGAAGAGCGTGAAGGTGCGCGGCATGTCGCGGGGCCTCCTCAGGCCGCTATGGGCGTGTAGACGGAGTTCTTCTCGGCGCTCTCCTCCACCGCCGAGAGGACGCGCTGCACCTGGAGCCCGTCGGCGAAGGAGGGTTCGGGCCGGCGGCCCTCGGCGATCGCGTGGACCAGGTCGCGAGCCTGGTGGACGAAGGTGTGCTCGTAGCCGAGACCGTGGCCCGGTGGCCACCAGGCGTCCAGGTAGGGGTGGTCGGGTTCGGTGACGAGGATGCGGCGGAAGCCCGCGTGCGCGGCGGGCTCCCTGCCGTCGTGGTACGCGAGTTCGTTGAGGCGCTCCAAGTCGAAGGCCAGGGAGCCGAGTTCGCCGTTGAGTTCGATGCGCAGGGCGTTCTTCCGGCCGGTGGCGTACCGGGTGGCCTCGAAGGAGGCGAGGGCGCCGGAGGCGAAGCGGCCGGTGAACAGGGCGGCGTCGTCCACGGTGACCGGACCGGTGCCGGTGGCGGAGACCGCGGAGAGGCCGCTGCTGGGGCCGCCGGGCAGCGGACGTTCTCGTACGAACGTCTCGATGAGCGCGGAGACTCCGGCCAGGTGCTCCCCCGCCAGATGCTGGGCGAGGTCGACGATGTGCGCGCCCAGGTCGCCGAGCGAGCCCGAGCCCGCCAGCTCCCTTCGCAGCCGCCAGGTGAGCGGGAACTGGGGGTCCACCAGCCAGTCCTGCAGGTACGTCACCCGCACGTGCCGCAGGGCGCCGAGACGGCCGTCGGCGACCATCGAGCGGGCCAGCGCGGTGGCGGGCAGTCGGCGGTAGTTGAAGCCGACCATCGCCAACCTGCCCTGCGCGTAGGCTGTTTCGGCCGCCCGGGTCATCGCCTCGGCTTCCTCGACGGTGTTCGCGAGGGGTTTTTCGCACAGCACGTGTTTGCCTGCGGCCAGGGCGGCGAGGGCGATCTCGGCGTGGCTGTCGCCGGGGGTGCAGATGTCGACGAGGTCGATGTCGTCCCGCGCGATCAGGGCACGCCAGTCGGTCTCCGCCGACGCCCAGCCGTGCCGGTCGGCCGCCGCGCGGACGGCCGCCGCGTCCCGTCCGCAGAGCGCGGCCAGGACGGGGGTGCGGGGCAGGTCGAAGACGCGGCCCGCGGTCCGCCAGCCCTGGGAGTGGGCGGCGCCCATGAAGGCGTAACCGACCATGCCGACGCGCAGCGACGGCTTCCCGGCCCCGGCCCCCTCCAGGCGCTCCGCCCCGGCCCCGGTCAGGAGTTGCGCCCCGGCCGGCGCCGAGCTCCCGACTGCGGCCTGGTGCGATCCGTTCGCCTCCGCTCCTGGTGACTGCTGCGGCTGTGCCATACGCGGTGTCCTCCTCGTCGTGGTGGCGCGGTGGGGGGTGCAGCCCGGACCGTCGAGGAACCGGGCGCCTTCGGCGGGACGCCTCACTTGAAGCCGGTGGACATGTACTGGTCGACGTTGTCCTTGTCGACGACGGCCGAGTAGAGGGTGATCGACGCCGGGATCTCGTACTCGGCGAGGCCGCTCACTCCCTTGGCCTGTCCCAGGGCACGGGCGAGGTCGATCGCGGAGGCGGCCATGGTCGGCGGGTAGAGGACGGTCGCCTTCAGGACGCCGTTGTCCTGCTTGATGGCCTGGAAGGCGGACAGGGCACCCGCGCCGCCGACCATCAGGAAGTCGTCGCGCCCGGCCTGCTCGATGGCGCGCAGCGCGCCCACTCCCTGGTCGTCGTCGTGGTTCCACACCGCGTCGAACTTCGACTGGGCCTGCAGGAGTTGGGCCATCTTGGCCTGCCCGGACTCGACCGTGAAGTCGGCGGCCTGGCGGGCCACCTTCCTCACGTTGGGGTAGTTCTTGAGCGCGTCGTCGAAGCCCTGGGTGCGCTGCTTGGTCAGCTCCAGGTTGTCCAGGCCGGCCAGTTCGATGACCCTCGCGCCGGACTTCCCCTTGAGTTTCTCGCCGATGTAGTGCCCGGCGCTCAGGCCCATGCCGTAGTTGTCGCCGCCGATCCAGCAGCGGTACGCCTGCGGGGTGTTGAAGATCCGGTCGAGGTTGACGACCGGGATGCCGGCCCGCATCGCCTTGAGACCAACCTGGGTGAGTGCCTTGCCGTCGGCGGGCAGCACGACCAGGACGTCGACCTTCTTGTTGATGAGGGTCTCGATCTGCCCGATCTGCTGGGCGGTGTCGTTCGAGCCCTCGGTGATCTCCAGGGTGACGTCGGAGTACTTCTTCGCCCGGTTCTTGGCGTTGTCGTTGATGGCGTTGAGCCAGCCGTGGTCGGCCTGCGGGCCGGCGAAGCCGATGGTGACCTGCTTGCCGGGCTTGTCCTCGGCGGCCGGCCGGTCGTTCGCGGCCGGCTCGTCGTCACTGGAGTCGTTGCTGGTGCAACCTGTGAGGAGGGCGCCGGCGGAGACGGCGGCGGTCCCGAAGAGCAGTCCTCTGCGGCTGGTGAAGCGCTGGTAGGTCGTCGGCTCTGGCATGGCGGTGAACCCTTTCCTCAGGTCGTGCTCGCGGTACGGCGCTGGACCAGCACGGCGGCGACGATGATCGCGCCCTTGGCGATCTGCTGGACGTCGCTCTGCAGGTTGTTCAGGGCGAAGATGTTGGTGATCGTGGTGAAGATCAGGACGCCGAGCACGGACCCGGTGATGGTGCCGCGGCCCCCGCTGAGCAGGGTGCCGCCGATGATCGCGGCCGCGATGGCGTCGAGTTCGTAGAGGTTGCCGTTGGTGTTCTGGCCGGAGCCGGACAGGATGATCAGCAGGAAGGCGGCGATGCCGCAGCACAGTCCGGACAGCAGGTACAGGTACAGCCGCTGGCGGCGGACGTCGATGCCGGCGAGCCGGGCGGCCTCCGCGTTGCCGCCGACGGCGACGGTGCGGCGCCCGAAGGTGGTCCGGTTCAGCACAAGCCATCCGATGATCGTCACGAACGCGAACACCATGACCAGTGGCGGGACCCCGAGCACGTAGGCGTCGCGCTCGCCGAGGTCGAGGACGCCGTCGACGGTGACGATCTGCGTGCGCCCGTCGGTGATCTGGAGTGCGAGGCCACGGGCGGACGCCAGCATGGCGAGCGTCGCGATGAAGGGGACCATCGCGCCGTAGGCGATGAGCAGTCCGTTGACCAGACCGCACCCGACGCCGACGATCACCGCGGTGAAGAGGATGCCCGCGAAACCGTACTCCTGCGTGGCGACCGTGGTGGCCCACACCGAGGCGAGGGCGACGATCGCGCCGACGGACAGGTCGATGCCGCCCGAGGTGATGACGAAGGTCATCCCGACGGTGACGACGCCGATCACCGACGCCTGGGTGAGGACGAGTTGGAGGTTGCGGGTATCGAGGAACTCCTCCGGTTTGGTGATGCCGCCGATGACGATCAGCGCGGCGAGCACACCGAGGAGCGAGAGGGTGCGCACGTCTGCGCGGAACGCGAGGGACCGCCAGGCCGGGGCCTGGTTCGTCGACGGCACCTTGTCGGCGCTGTCCCTGGGCGGGGAGACGGGCTGCGTCATGACGCGGGACTTCCTTCCATGACGAGGTCGAGGACGCGGTGTTCGTCGAGGTCGCGGGCGGGCGCCGTGTGGACGACGCGGCCCTCGCGCAGCACCAGGACACGGTCGGCGAGGCCGAGCACCTCGGGGACCTCGCTGGAGACCAGCAGGACGGCGAGGCCTTCGTCAGCCAGTCGACGGACGACTGCATACAGTTCGGCGCGGGCGCCGACGTCGACCCCGCGCGTCGGTTCGTCGAGCAGCAGCACCCGGCAGCCGCGCAGCAGCCAGCGGGCCAGGACGGCTTTTTGCTGGTTGCCGCCGGACAGGGTGCGCACCGGCACGTTCGGGTTGTCCGGCCGCAGCGACAGCTCGCGCGTCGCGGCCCGCGCGGCCCGCTGTTCGGCGCCCCGGTCGATCCAGCCCGCGCGGGCGAAGCGCGACATGGAGGAGACGGAGACGTTGCGGGTGACCGACTCCAGCATCAGCAGGGCCTGCGCCTTGCGCTCCTCGGGGGCGAGTCCGAGGCCGGCGCGGACGGCGGCGCGGACGCTGCCGGGTCGCAGCGGGCGCCCGTCGACGCTGACATGGCCGACGGTGGGTTTGCGGGCTCCGTAGATCGTCTCCAGGATCTCGGAGCGGCCCGAGCCGACGAGTCCGGCGAGGCCGACGATCTCACCGGGACGGATGCTCAGGTCGAGGGGCTCGAACTCACCGTCCCGGGCCAGCCCTTCGACCTCCAGGACCGGGGTGCCGCCGGGCGCCCGGTCCGGCCGCTCGGGGAACACGTACTCCACGTTGCGTCCGGTCATCAGCGCGACGACCTCGCGGGTCGGCGTCGTCTTCGCGGGCAGTCCCACCGCGACGGCCCGCCCGTCCTTCAGGACGGTCACCCGGTCGCCGATGCGGCGGATCTCCTCCAGCCGGTGCGAGATGTAGACGACCGCGACTCCGTCCGCGGTGAGGTCGCCGACGATGCGGAAGAGGTTGTCGACCTCGTCCGGATCGAGGGCGGCGGACGGTTCATCCATCACGATGAGCCGTACGTCGTGCGAGAGCGCCCGGGCCATCGACACGATCTGCTGCTGGGCGGCCGACAACTCCCCCACCAGGCGGCCGGTGTCGATCTCCGGATGCCCGAGTCGCTTGAGCAGCGCGGCCGTTGACGCTCGAGCCGCCTTGGCGCGTACGACGAAACCGGCTGCCGTGGGTTCATGGCCCAGGTGGACGTTCTCGGCCACCGACAGGTGTTCCACCAGGTCGAGTTCCTGGTAGATGGTGGCGATGCCGAGCCGCATCGCGGCGATCGGCGAGCGCAGCGTGACGGCGTCGCCGCGCCAGCGGATGGTGCCGGTGTCGGGCTGGTGCGCGCCGGCCAGGACCTTGATGAGGGTCGACTTGCCGGCACCGTTCTGGCCGAGCAGGCAGTGCACCTCTCCGGCCTGGACGTCGAGGTCGACGCCGTCGAGGGCCCGGACGCCGGGGAACGACTTGGTGATGCCGGACATGCTGAGCAGCGTGGGTTGTGGTGCCATGTGCGGGTCCCCCTGGCAGGCGTGCGGGCCGGATTCAGGGCAGGGCGAAGCTGGGCGTGGTGCCGGTGAGCTGTATGCGGTCGGCGATGTGCCGGATGCGGTCGGCTGGCGAACGTATGGGGTCTGCCGACGGGTGCATGGAGTCTGCCGGCAGGCGTATGAGGTCGGCGGGTGAGCGTGTGGAGTGTGCTGTTCTGGTGCGGTGCGAAGTCGGTGGGTCTATGCGGGTGAGAACAGGTGGTCGCTGATGAGGCGGGCCGCGCCGATCACTCCGGCGGTGGGGCCCAACTCCCCTAGGACGATGGGCAGGTTGCCGGTCGCGAGTGGCAGCGACTGGCGGTAGACCTGGGTGCGGATCGCGGCGAGCAGGGTGTGGCCGAGGCCGGTCACCCCGCCGCCGATCACCACCAGGCCGGGGTTGAAGAAGCTGACCAGGCCGGCGATGACCTGGCCGACCCGGTCGCCGCCCTCGCGGATCAGGTCGAGGGCGGTGGCGTCGCCGGCGGCGGCCGCGGCGGCGACGTCGACGGCGGTGAGCGCGCCGTTCGCCTCCAGGCGGGTCGCGAGTTCCACCGACAGGCCCTGCTGGGCGGCTTCCGTGGCGTCCCTGGCGAGGGCCGCCCCGCTGAAGTGGGCTTCCAGGCAGCCCCGGTTGCCGCAGGCGCATGGTCGTCCGTCGGGCACGGCCTGGATGTGCCCGATGTCGCCCGCGCTGCCCGTCACCCCGCGGTGGACGTCACCGGCCGCGACGATGCCGCAGCCGATGCCGGTGCCGATCTTGACGCAGAGGAAGTCACCCACGGAGCGTGCGACGCCCGCGTGCATCTCCCCCATCGCCATCAGGTTCACGTCGTTGTCGACCATGACCGGGCAGCCGAGTTCCTGGCTGAGCGCCTCCCGCACGGGGAAGCCGTCCCAGCCCGGCATGATCGGCGGAGCCACCGGCACACCCTCGGGGAAGCGGACGGGACCCGGGACGCCGATGCCGGCGCCGTCGTACCCTTCCGCGAGTCCCGAGTCCCTCAACTTCGCCGCCATGGACAGGACTTGTTCGAAGACCGCGACCGGGCCCTCCCGTACGTCCATGGGCTGGTTGAGGTGGCCGAGGATCTCCAGTTCGGCGTTGGTGACGGCGACGTCGACCGAGGTCGCGCCGATGTCGACGCCGAGGAACCTGAGACCCGGGGCGAGCCTGACGTTGTGGGAGCGGCGGCCGCCGCGCGAGGCGGCGAGTCCGTCGGCCACGACCAGGCCGGTCTCCAAGAGCCGGTCGACCTCCACGGCCAGCTTGGACCGTGACAGATCGATGTGGTCTCCCAGCTGTGCACGGGAGTTGGGGCCGCCGTCCCGCAGCAGCTTGAGCAGGCGGGCCTGGTGCGCGTTCGCGGGTCGTGCCGTCATGCGTCTCACGAGCCCCTCCCCGCCTCAATCGGCCACCTGTTGCCGGGCTTTCGAGGGGAACGTAGCAGCGGCTGCCGAAGGTGGGAAGAAGTCGTGCACGGATTGCCGCAGACTTTTTCCCCTCACAGGACAAAGACGAGGCCGCGCTCTGGTGCCTTCACGGCCTTGCACGCAGGATGGGCACCGGGCCCGGGCCCGGGCATGCTCAGGAGCGGAGCAGAGAGGGGGGCGGGGCCCGTGGCCGGTGATCCGAACCGGCCGGAGACCGTGCGGGACACAGTGGAGGGGCATCCCTCGTCGAAGGTCACCGGGCGGGCGCCGCGCGCCTTCGCCGTGTGGGCGAGGGCGCACGCGGACGCCTTCTGAGCAGGAAGTCCCGTGAGGGTCAGGGCTGTTGACGGGCGTGGTACGAGCGGCGCGTGTGCTCGGTGTGTTCCCGCATGAGCTCCGTGGCGCGCTGCTCGTCGCGGTCGGAGATCGCGGCGATGAGGTCCCGGTGTTCGATCCAGGACTGGTTTCCGCGCTGCCGGGCCACCGGCGTGTAGTACCAGCGCACCCGCCGGTCGACCTGCGCGGCGAGCTCGGCGAGGACCGCGTTGCCCGCGAGTTCCATGATCTTCCCGTGGAAGCGGGCGTTCAGCGCGACGGCGGCGTCCACGTCGTCGGAGGCTACCGCCAGCCTGCCCTGCGCCACGATCTCCTCCAGCGCCTGAATGCCGGCCTTGTCCGCGTTCGCGGCGGCCAGTCGGGCGGCTTCGGCCTCCAACAGGGTGCGCACGGTGAGGAGTTGGTCGGCCTCCTCCTCTGTGGGCTCGTGCACGAACGCGCCCTGGGCGGGGCGCAGATCGACCCAGCCCTCGGTGTTCAGCCGCTGCAACGCCTCGCGCACCGGCTGCCGGGAGACCCCGAGATGGCCGGCGAGTTCGCTCTCCACGAGGTGCTGGCCGGGCTGCAGGGCGCGGGTGGTGATGAGTTCGAGCAGCGCCTCGTAGACGCGGTCCCGCAGCGGGCCGGGCCTTTCGAGTTTGGGCACTGCTCCCTGCGGCAGTCCTGTCGACAACATCGCGGTCCCCCTCCTCGGCGGGCCGTGCACAGCCGCCGTAAAAGCCGGTGTCACCCGTAGACCCACTATCGATTGTCTTTCGTCTACAGTCTACGGTGCACAGTTGCCAGAGGAGCGGGCGGTATTCCTCGTCACATCCCGTTGTACCGGCGCGTCGGAGCACTCAGGGACAGCGGACGACCTGTCCGGCGTACGACAGGTTCCCGCCGAAGCCGAAGAGCAGCACCGGATCCCCCGTGGAGATCGCGCCCTGCTCCACCAGCTTGGAGAACGCGAGCGGGATGCTCGCCGCGGACGTGTTACCGGATTCGGTGACATCGCGTGCGATCACCGCGTTGACGGCGCCCAGCTTCTCCGCGAGGGGTTCGATGATCCGCAGGTTCGCCTGGTGCAGCACGACCGCCGCGAGGTCCGCGGGGGTGAGGCCCGCACGTTCGCAGGCCCGGCGGGCGAGGGGCGGCAGCTGCGTGGTCGCCCAGCGGTAGACGCTCTGTCCCTCCTGCGCGAACCGCGCGGGCTGTCCCTCGATCCGTACCGCGTTCCCCATCTCGGGCACCGACCCCCACAGCACCGGCCCGATACCGGGTTCCGTCTGCGCCGCCTCGACCACCGCGGCGCCCGCGCCGTCGCCGACGAGCACGCAGGTCGTGCGGTCGGTCCAGTCGGCCACCTCGGACATCTTGTCGGCGCCGATGACCAGGGCGCGGGTCGCGGCGCCCGCCCGCAGGGTGTGGTCGGCGGTGGCCAGGGCGTGGGTGAACCCGGCGCACACGACGTTGAGGTCCATCGCGGCGGGTGAGGGGATGCCGAGCCGGGCGGCGACCCGGGCGGCCATGTTCGGCGAACGGTCGACCGCGGTCGATGTGGCCACCAGCACCAGGTCGATGTCCGCGGGGGTCAGGCCGGCCGCCGCGAGCGCCTTGGCGGCGGCGTGCGCGGCCAGCTCGTCGACCGGCTCGTCGGGCCCGGCGATACGACGGGTGCGGATGCCCACCCGGGACCTGATCCACTCGTCGCTGGTGTCGACCATGCCCGCCAGCTCCTCGTTGGTGAGTACCCTGGCGGGCTGGTAATGGCCGACGGCAGCGATGCGCGAGCCGTTCATGGGCGAATCCCCCTCGTTGTTCAGGTAGCGGGATTCACCAGTCTGATCAGTGACTCGCGGGTACGGCGGCAGGTGAAGCCACAGGAAACCCGGGCCCTGCTTGTCGGCTTCCGTCAGACCATCGGATGCCCGACACTTACCGCGGGGTCAGCCGGTGAACAATTGTGTGGCCTTTTGTACGAGTTCGTACAGCCCGTAGGCGAGCGGCGCTCCCACCCACACCCAGGCGAAGACGATCAGCCCTCGTCGGTCAGGCGGACTCTGGCTGCTGTCGGTGGACATCGACTGCCTCCTCCCTCGGGGCGGGGATGTGGTGACGGACATGGACGGGCCGCACGAGTTCGTTGGCGACGAAGCCGACGACGAGCAGCCCGATCATGATGACGAACGACAGACCATACAGCGACGCCCCGTGCCTGCCGGCCTCCTCCTGCCGGTCGGCTATCCAGTTCACGATCAGCGGCCCGAGGACGCCCGCCGTGGACCAGGCCGTGAGCAGCCGCCCGTGGATCGCGCCGACCTGGTAGGTGCCGAAGAGGTCCTTCAGGTAGGCGGGGATGGTCGCGAACCCGCCGCCGTAGAAGGACAGGATCACCAGCGCGCACAGGATGAACAGGGGTTTCGACGAGTCGCCGAACAGGGCGATCAGCGCGTACATCGCCGCGCCCACGCCGAGGTAGAGGCGGTAGATGTTCTTGCGGCCGATCAGGTCGGAGGTCGACGACCAGCCGATGCGGCCCGCCATGTTGGCGGCGGACAGCAGGGCGACGAAGCCGGCGGCGGCCGACACGGACACCGGGGTGGAGGTGTCCGCGAAGAAGTCCGTGATCATCGGGGCGGCCTTCTCCAGGATGCCGATGCCGGCGGTCACGTTCATGCAGAGCACGACCCACAGGCACCAGAACTGCGGTGTGCGCACGGCGCCGCGGGCGGAGACCTGCGGTCCGGTCAGGGCGCTCGGCCCGTCGGCCGTGGGCTTCTCGCCGCGCGGCACCCGCACGAGCAGCACACCCAGCGTCATGAAGACCGCATACGAAAGTCCGTGTACGAGAAACGCGAGTGCGATCCCCGAGCTGTCGCTGCCGAACGACTCCAGCATCTGCGCCGACCAGGGCGAGGCGATCAGCGCGCCGCCGCCGAAGCCCATGATGGCGATGCCGGTTGCCATGCCGGGCCGGTCCGGGAACCACTTGATCAGGGTGGAGACGGGCGAGATGTAGCCGATGCCGAGACCGATCCCGCCGACGAAGCCGTAGCCGAAGACGATCAGCCAGTACTGCTCGGTGGCCGCGCCGAGCGCGGACAGCAGGAAGCCGGACGAGAAGCAGATCAGGGCCACGGTCATCGCCCAGCGCGGCCCCTTGCGCTCCACGAGCGTGCCGCCGAACGCGGCCGACAGACCGAGCATGACGATGCCCAGTTGGAAGGGGAGCGCGCTCTGGGTGCCGCTGAGGCCGAGCGCGGATTCGAGCGGCGGCTTGAAGACGCTCCAGGCGTAGGCCTGGCCGATGGAGAGATGGACCGAGAGAGCGGCAGGCGGAACCAGCCAGCGGCTCCACCCTGGGGGTGCGACTGGGGGACTCATGATCCCGAACGTTAGGAAAGATCAGGGGAGTTGAGAAGGCGGCGCGTCGACCGTATGCGATGAACGGTACGCCGCACGCGCCGAACGGTCCTACCGACCGGTTTCCGGGGCGGGTCCCATCCTGCGCGAACCCTTGCTGACGCAACTTCCATACTGTAGACAATATTTCGTCGACAGAGTTCGGCAGTTCCTCGGTACCCTCGACCGAACGGAGCTCCCTCACATGAAGGTCGCAGTACTCGGCGCCGGAGCGATCGGCGCCTATGTCGGCGCCGCGCTCCACCGCGCGGGCGCCGACGTGCACCTCGTCGCCCGTGGACCGCATCTCGCGGCCATGAGGCAGCACGGCGTGCAAGTCCTCAGCCCGCGCGGCGACTTCACCGCGCACGCACACGCCACCGACGACCCGGCCGAGGTCGGCCCGGTCGACTTCGTCTTCCTGGGCCTGAAGGCCAACTCGTACGCGGCGTGCGGGCCGCTGATCGAGCCTCTCCTGCACGACTCCACGGCGGTCGTGGCCGCCCAGAACGGCATCCCCTGGTGGTACTTCCACCGGCACGGCGGCCCCTACGACGGCCATCGCGTCGAGAGCGTGGACCCGCACGGCACGGTCAGCGCGGTACTCGCCCCCGAACGCGCCGTCGGCTGCGTGGTCTACGCGGCCACCGAGCTGGAAGGGCCCGGCGTCGTACGGCACCTGGAAGGAACCCGGTTCTCCGTCGGCGAGCCCGACCGCAGCCTCTCGCCCCGCTGCAGGGCGTTCAGCGAGGCGATGCAGGCCGGCGGGCTGAAGTGCCCGGTCGAGCCCGACCTGCGCAACGACATCTGGCTCAAGCTGCTCGGCAACATCTCCTTCAACCCGATCAGCGCGCTGGCCCGCGCCACCATGCGGCAGATGTGCCTGCACGGCGGCACCCGCAAGGTCATCGAGATCATGATGACCGAGACGCTCACCGTCGCCGAGGCCCTCGGCTGCGAGGTCGGCGTCTCCATCGAGCGCCGGCTCGCGGGCGCCGAGCGGGTCGGCGACCACCGCACCTCCACGCTCCAGGACCTGGAGCGCGGCAAGCCGCTCGAACTCGACGTGCTGCTCGCGGCCGTCGTCGAGCTGGCGGAGATCACCGGCGTCCAGGTGCCCACCTTGCGCACCGTGCACGCCATCTCGGACCTGCTCGCGTCGAGGAGCGCCGCATGAGGAAACGCGATCGAACCCCCAAGACCTACACCCGGCTCACCCACCCGCTGATCCGGGACGCGCGCGACGAACCGTTCAGGCAGGCCAGTTGGGAGGAGGCGCTGGACCGCGCCGCCCGGGGCCTCGCGGCGGCGCGCGGCGCGTTCGGCATGTTCTCCTGCGCCCGCGCCACGAACGAGATGAACTACGTGGCGCAGAAGTTCGCCCGGGTCGTCATGGGCACCAACAACGTCGACTCCTGCAACCGGACGTGTCACGCCCCGAGCGTCGCCGGTCTGTCGGCCGCGTTCGGCTCGGGCGGCGGGACATCGTCGTACGAGGAGATCGAGCACACCGACGTCATCGTGATGTGGGGCTCCAACGCCCGTTTCGCGCATCCGATCTTCTTCCAGCACGCGCTGAAGGGGATACACAACGGCGCCCGGCTGTATGCGGTCGACCCCCGACGGACGTCGACCGCCGAATGGGCGGAGAGCTGGCTCGGTCTCAACGTCGGCACGGACATCCCGATGGCGCACGCGATCGGCCGCGAGATCATCCACGCCGGTCTCGCGAACCAGGCGTTCATCGAGCGGGCGACCAGCGGCTACGAGGAGTACCGGCAGCTCGTGGAACCGTGGACGCTGTCGCTCGCGCAGAAGGTGACGGGCGTACCGGCCGCCGCCATCAGGGAGTTGGCTCACGCCTACGCCCGCGCCGAACGCGCCCAGCTGTGCTGGACCCTCGGCATCACCGAGCACCACAACGGCACCGACAACGTGCGCGCCTTGATCAACCTCTCGCTGCTCACCGGCCACGTGGGCCGCTACGGCTCCGGCCTGCAGCCCCTGCGCGGCCAGAACAACGTACAGGGCGGCGGGGACATGGGCGCCATCCCCAACCGGCTGCCCGGCTTCCAGGACATCCTCGACCCCGTGGCGCGGCTGAAGTTCGAGTCGGCCTGGGACACCGTCATCGAGCCGCACTACGGGATGAACCTGACCGAGATGTTCGAGGCGATGGAGGAGGGCACCCTCAAAGCCGTCTACTGCATCGGCGAGAACCCGGCGCAGTCGGAGGCGGACAGCGAGCAGGCCGTACGGCGCATGCGGCAGCTGGACTTCCTCGTGGTCCAGGACATCTTCCTCACCAAGACGGCCGAACTCGCGGACGTGGTGCTGCCCGCGACGGCCGGCTGGGCGGAGACCGACGGCACGACGACCAACAGCGAGCGGCGGGTTCAGCGTGTGCGCCGGGCCGTGACGCCGCCGGGCGAGGCCCGCGAGGACATCGACATCATCTGCGACCTGGCGGCCCGGCTCGGCCACGACTGGAAGTACGCCGACTCCGAGTCGGTCTGGAACGAGCTCAGGTCGGTCTCGCCGGACCACTACGGGATGACGTACGACCGCCTGGCAGAACACCAGGGCATCCAGTGGCCCTGCCCCGACCCCGGCCGGCTCGAACCGACGTACCTGCACGGCCGGTTGTGGGAGAAGGACCCCGCGAGGAGGGGCACGCCCGCTCCCTTCGGGCTCGTCCAGCACGACCCGCCGGTCGATCTCACCGACGAGGAGTATCCGATCCGGCTGACGACCGGCCGGCGGCTCGACTCGTACAACACCGGTGTGCAGAGCGGGAGTTTCGCGTCCCCGCTGCGGCGCGGCGAGTTCGTCGAGCTGTGCCCGGAGGACGCCGAACGGTACGGGGTCGTGGTCGGCGAGGAGGTGCGGGTCTCCTCGCGGCGCGGGTCGGTCGTCGCGCCCGTGTGGATCGACACCGCCCTGCGGCCCGGGCTGGCCTTCATGACCATGCATTTTCCCGACGAGGTGGACACCAACCAGCTCACGATCGAGGCGAACTGTCCGATCGCGGGGACCGCGGAGTTCAAGGCGTCGGCGATCCGCATCCAGAAGCTTCCGGTCGTGACCTACGTGAGGTGATGCAGTGGACCTGCACTTCGGTGACAGCAAACCGACGGACGAGGAGCGGGCGGCGGTGGACGCGCTGCTCGGTCCCCCGGAGTCCTCGTGGGAGGGAGCCGACCGTGATGCGATGACGGCCGCGGACCTGAGGTGGGCCCGTGGCGGGCGCGCGGCCCGGGACCGCCGGGACCTGTTGCTGCCGGGGCTGCACGCGATCAACGACCGGGTCGGCTGGATCAGCGAGGGCGCCCTCGACTACCTGTGCCGGCGGCTGACGGTGCCCCCGGCCGAGGCGTACGGGGTCGCCACCTTCTACGCGATGTTCTCGGTCAAGCCGCGCCCGGCGACCGTGCTGCACGTGTGCACGGACCTGGCGTGCGCGGCCGCCGGGGCGTCCGGGCTGTGCGCCGGTGTCGAGTCCCGGCTGGGCCTCGGCAGCGGTGTGTCGGTCGAGCGCAGCCCGTGCCTCGGCCTGTGCGAGCGGGCTCCGGCCGCGCTCGCGGTCAGGGCCGGGGATCCGGTGCGTACGGCGGTGTCGGCGCCGGCGACCGTGGAGGGGGCGGTCCTCGCCGCGAGCGCACCCGACTCGGCGCCGAAGGAGCCGTCGGCGGCGATGGCGGTGCCCCAGGCGGGGGACCCGTCGTTGACGTTGCTCCGTCGCGTGGGCGTGGTGGATCCCACGAGCCTGGACGACTACCGCGCCCACGGCGGATACGCCGCCCTGCGCCGGGCCTTCGACCTCGGTCCCGCCGGAGTCATCCGTGAGGTCACCGATTCCGGCCTGGTCGGGCGTGGCGGCGCCGCCTTCCCCACCGGCCGCAAGTGGCAGGCGACGGCGTCGCAGCCCGACCACCCGCACTACCTGGTGTGCAATGCGGACGAGTCCGAGCCGGGCACCTTCAAGGACCGCGTGATCATGGAGGGTGATCCGTACGCGCTGGTGGAGGCGATGGCGATCGCCGGGTACGCGACCGGCGCGCACCGGGGATACCTGTATCTGCGCGGCGAGTATCCGCGGGCGATACACCGTATGCAATATGCCGTCGCCCAGGCGCGGGCCCGTGGACTGCTCGGCGACGACGTCCTCGGCCAGGGCTACGCCTTCGACATCGAGATCCGGCGCGGCGCGGGGGCCTACATCTGCGGGGAGGAGACGGCCCTGTTCAACTCCATCGAGGGATACCGGGGCGAACCGCGATCGAAGCCCCCCTTCCCCGTGGAGAAGGGCCTGTTCGGCAAACCCACGGTCGAGAACAACGTGGAGACGCTGGTCAACGTGCTGCCGATCCTGACCATGGGCGCCCCGGCCTACGCGGCGATCGGGACGGAACGTTCCACCGGGCCGAAGCTGTTCTGCGTGTCGGGGAGTGTGGCGCGACCCGGGGTCTACGAGCTGCCGTTCGGCGCGACACTGGGCGAGCTGCTGGAGCTGGCGGGCGTGCGCGAGGGGCTGCGGGCGGTCCTGCTCGGCGGGGCGGCCGGCGGCTTCGTACGGCCGGACGAAGGGGACATCCCGCTCACCTTCGAAGGCACCCGCGAGGCGGGCACCACCCTCGGCTCGGGCGTCGTGATGGCCTTCGACGACACGGTCCCGCTGCCCCGGCTCCTTGTGCGGATCGCCCAGTTCTTCCGTGACGAGTCGTGCGGCCAGTGCGTGCCGTGCCGGGTGGGGACCGTACGACAGGAGGAGGCGCTGCACCGGATCGCGGAGCGCACCGGCGCGGCGGCGGCCGACGACATCGCCCTGCTCAGGGAGGTCGGCCGCGCCATGCGGGACGCCTCCATCTGCGGTCTGGGGCAGACCGCGTGGAACGCCGTGGAATCCGCCATCGACCGCCTGGGGGCGTACGAATGACCGTGACACCGCTGGGGATCCCCCGCCGCCTGCTGGAGTTCACCATCGACGGAGTGGAGGCCAGGACTCCCGAGGGCTCGACCATTCTCGACGCCTGCCGGGCGGCCGGGAAGGACATCCCGACGCTCTGCGAGGGCGACACCCTCGCCCCCAAGAACGCCTGCCGCCTCTGCGTCGTCGAGGTCGAGGGCGCGCGCACGCTCGTCCCCGCCTGCTCCCGCAAGGCCGAGCCCGGCATGGAGGTGAGGACCGACACCGAGCGGGCCCGGCACAGCCGCAGGATCGTCCTCGAACTGCTGGCCTCCTCGGTCGACATGTCGACGACGCCGAGGGTCGCGGAGTGGATCAAGGAGTACGAGGCGAAGCCCGACCGTTTCGGCCCGGAAGCGGCCCGGCTCGACGAGGAACCCCGGGTCGACAACGACCTGTATGTGCGTGACTACGACAAGTGCATCCTCTGCTACAAGTGCGTGGACGCCTGCGGCGACCAGTGGCAGAACACCTTCGCCATCTCCGTCACCGGCCGCGGTTTCGACGCCCGGATCGCCGTCGAGCACGACGCGCCCCTGACCGACTCGGCGTGCGTGTACTGCGGCAACTGCATCGAGGTGTGCCCCACGGGCGCCCTGTCCTTCAAGTCGGAGTTCGACATGCGGGCGGCGGGTACGTGGGACGAGTCGGCGCAGACCGAGACGACCACGGTGTGCGCCTACTGCGGAGTGGGCTGCAACCTCACGCTCCACGTGCAGGACAATGAGATCGTGAAGGTCACCTCGCCGCACGACAACCCGGTGACCCACGGCAACCTCTGCATCAAGGGCCGTTTCGGCTACCAGCACGTACAGAACCGGGGCTGATCAGACATGGGACGAGTCACGGAACGACGCAAGGTGATCCGGATCCGGGACGGGGTGGTCTCCAGCCGCCCGGACACGCTCGTCGCCGAGGAACCGCTGGAGATCCGGCTGAACGGCAAGCCGCTCGCGATCACCATGCGCACACCGGGTGACGACTTCGCGCTCGCCGCCGGCTTCCTGGTGAGCGAGGGTGTACTGGCCGCCGCATCCGATCTGCTGAATATCGTCTACTGTGCCGGGGCGACCGCAGACGGCTCGAACACCTACAACGTGGTGGACGTGCGGACCGCCCCGGACGTGACGATGCCCGACATCACGCTCGAACGGAACGTGTACACCACCTCGTCCTGCGGCCTGTGCGGCAAGGCGAGCCTCGACGCCGTCCGAACGACCGCCCGCTGGCCCATCGCCGACACTCCCCTGGTCCGCGTCGATCCCGAGCTGCTCGCGAGCCTGCCCGACCGGCTCCGCGCGGCCCAGCGGGTCTTCGACCGGACCGGGGGCCTGCACGCGGCGGCCCTGTTCACCGAGGACGGCGAGCTGCTCGACATACGCGAGGACGTGGGCCGGCACAACGCGGTCGACAAGCTGGTCGGCCGTGCCCTGCAGAACGGGGACCTGCCGCTGTCCCGCACGATCCTGCTGGTGTCGGGCCGGGCCTCCTTCGAACTGGCGCAGAAGGCCGTGATGGCGGGCATCCCGGTCCTCGCGGCGGTTTCGGCGCCCTCGTCGCTGGCCGTGGACCTGGCGGCGGAGGCGGGGCTGACCCTGGTGGGCTTCCTGCGGGGCAGTTCCATGAACGTGTACGCGGGCGAGGGCCGGATCGCCCTGCAGGCTGCGGCCGCCCAGGGCTGACCGGCTCCCGCGACACGGCGGCGGGGCCCCGACCGGCGGGGAGCGCCCCCTGCGCCGCAGGGGCCCCGCCTCAACCCGTACGGAAGCGCACCTCGGCGGCGGTCACGACCGTTCCCAGTCGCGGGAAGTCGAGACGCAGCGACGCCTCGTGCTCGGCGGCGGTGAACGCGGCCATGGCGTCCTCGACGAAGACCAGGTCGTAGCCGAGGTCGCCGGCGGCGCGGGCGGTGGACTCGACGCCGAGGTTGGTGGCGATGCCGCCGAACACGAGCGTGGTGACGCCGTGTTCCCGCAGGCGCTCGTCCAGGCCGGTGCCCTGGAAGCCGCCGATCGTCCGCTTCACGATCTCGACGTCGCCGTCCCTGAGCAGGCCCGGCACCAGCCCGCTGCCGGCCGGCTGCTCGGCGACACCGGGGCGCTCGACCCGGACGAGGACGACGAGCGCGCCGACCGAGCGGAAGGCGGCGGCCAATTCCTCGGAGACCGCGAGGAGTTCGGTGCCCTTGCGGGGCTCCAGGGGCAGCGCGACGATGCGGTCCATCAGGTCGACGAGCACGAGGGCGGTGCGCGCGGGGTCGAGCGCGAGCCGTGACTCGACGGTGTGGGGTGCGTTCATGACGGAACGTTATCCGCCGTCAGCCGTCCGTACCGGAAATCCGGATCAACGGGCCGGTGAACTGGTCGCGTTCGGCAGCCGCGCGCTGCGCCGCGGCGGCGGCCGCCTGACCCTGTTCGTCGACGGTACGGCGATCGGCACCGAGGACGGTGCCGGGGTCGGTCAGCCACAACGCGCCGTTCGGCGAGGAGATCAAGGCCGGGAGCGCACTTGCGGGGAACGTGGTCCTGTGGCTGCCCATGGACCACGTGAGCAACAGCCGCTAACGTCCCAGAGCGTGCCCGAGGACATACGAGCACGACAGCGGACGGGAACCGTGGTCGGCCTGTTGCTGACCCTGGCTCTCGCGGCGGTGCTGCTCAGTGCGTTGCCGGAAGACGACGAACGACGGAATCCGGGAGACTGTATACCGCACACCGTCGGCTCGTGGTCGACGGACGACCGTCTGACCGCCGAGTTCGCCCGCTACGGTGACGACGCGACCCGTGCCGACGACTGGACCGGCGGCGACGGCACGCACTCCGTGCGGTTGCCGGACGGACGGCTGCTGTGGCTGTTCTCGGACACCTATCTCGGCCAGGTGCACAGGCCGCCCAACCCGGTCGGCGAGTCGTACGCGTGGCGGGACGGGACGGCTCCCCTGGTGCGCAACTCGGCCGTTGTGATGGACGACGGGCGGCTCGCGGGCACGCTGCCCGCGCCGCTCTTCCCCGATCCGGCTCCGAATCAGTGGCGTTGGCCGGTCGCGGCCCGCGTCGAGCCGCGCTCCCCCGGCTCCGACGAACAGGTGCTGCGCGTGCTGCTGTGGGTGCGCACGGCGGGGCCGGCGCCGTGGATCTACGGGATGCCCACCGCCACCGAGGTCGCCACCCTGTCCCTGCCCGACCTGCGGGTCGAGTCGGTGACCGAGGTGCTCGACCAGCGGTCCGTCCAGGATCCGTCCCGGCGGGTGCTGTTCGGCACGACGCTGGTCGAGAAGGGCGGCTGGACGTACGTGTTCGGCGGGGACGACGGTCAGGCCGCGTCCCGGCCCACCTCGCACGCGTACGTGGCGCGGGTGCCGGAGGGCGGGCTCGGGGACCCCGCCGCCTGGGAGTACTGGGACGGCTCCGCCTGGGCGGCGCGGGGCCGGCCGGGGGCGGTGCTGGGGGACGGGCGGCGCACCGGGGTGGGCAGTGCGTTCTCGGTGGTGCGGCAGGGCGGGACGTACGTGTTGTTCACGATGGCGGCGGGGGCGCGGGGGCTGACCACGGTGACCTCGTACTGGGCCTGCTCGCCCACCGGCCCCTGGTACGGCCCGGCGAAGGACTTCACCCCGTCGCTGCCGCAGGGGCAGGTCGCCGCCTACAACCCGCAGGTGCATCCGGAACTCGGCGGCGACGGGCGGCTGGTGCTGAGCTACGACGTCAACTGGCTGGAGGCGACGGGCGCGGCGGCGCAGCTCAATCGGAACGTTTCCCTGTACCGACCGCGGTTCGTGACCCTGCGGCTGAAGCCGGCGCGGTGACCGCCTCGCCGGCGCCGGCGCGTACCTCGGGGGCGCCGTAGGGGTCCCGTGAGCGGCGCTTGGCGATCACCGCGCACACCATCAGCTGCATCTGGTGGAAGAGCATCAGCGGCAGCACGGCCAGCGAGGCGTGCGCGCCGAACAGCACGCTCGCCATGGGCAGTCCGGAGGCGAGGGACTTCTTCGAGCCGGCGAACTGGATCGCGATCCGGTCCTCGCGGTCGAAGCGGAGCGCCTTGCCGCCGTACCAGGTCAGCGCCAGCATCACGGCGAGGATCACGACCTCCACGCCGAGCAGGCCGGCCAGCCTGACGGGGCTGACCTGGTGCCAGACGCCTTGGACCATGCCCTCGCTGAACGCCGTGTAGACGACGAGGAGGATCGAGCCGCGGTCGACCAGGCCGAGGACCTTCTTGTGCCGGGTGACGAAGCCGCCGATCCAGCGGCGCAGCAGCTGCCCGGCGAGGAACGGCACCAGGAGCTGGAGCACGATCTCCACCAGGGAGTCGGCCGAGAACCCGCCGGCGCTGCTGCCGAGCAGGGCGGCCGCCAGCAGGGGCGTGACGACGATCCCCACCAGGGAGGAGAAGGAGCCGGCGCAGATCGCGGCGGGCACGTTGCCGCGGGCCATCGAGGTGAAGGCGATCGACGACTGGATCGTCGAGGGGACGAGCGTGAGGAAGAGCAGGCCCTGGTAGAGCGGCTGGGTCAAGAAGACCGGGACGAGTCCGCGGGCGGCCAGGCCCAGCAGCGGGAACAGGACGAACGTGCAGGCCAGGACGGTGACGTGGAGCCGCCAGTGCTTGAGTCCGTCCAGCGCCTCACGGGTGGACAGGCGGGCGCCGTAGAGGAAGAAGAGGAAAGCGATCGCGGCCGTGGAGGCGCCGGAGGCCACGTCGGCCGCCGTCCCGCGGGCGGGGAGGAGAGCCGCGAGGCCCACCGTCCCGAGCAGCAGCAGGATGTACGGGTCGATCGGCATCCAGCTCGGCCAACGCAGGCGTTTCACGGTGCTCCACTTACTCGGTGCTGTCGTTGCTGTCGGTGCGGCGAGGGGGTCACGGGTCCCCGCTCCATCCTGCTCCCGAACCCGGCGATCGGGAATCCCGTATACCGCACTCACTGTCATCACGTTCCGCTATAGCCTGGGTGTCGTGTACGACCCCTCCCAGCTGCGGACGTTCCTCGCGGTGGCCCAGACGCTCAGCTTCACGCAGGCCGCCCGGCGGCTGGGGCTGCGCCAGTCCACCGTCAGCCAGCATGTGCGGCGGCTGGAGGGCGCCGCCGGGCGGCAGCTGTTCACCCGGGACACCCACTCCGTGGAGCTGACGGAGGACGGCGAGGCGATGCTCGGCTTCGCGCGCCGGATCCTGGAGGTGCACGAGCAGGCGACGGCGTTCTTCACGGGGACGCGGGTGCGCGGCCGGCTGCGGTTCGGGGCGTCGGAGGACTTCGTACTGACCCGGCTGCCGGAGATCCTGGAGGGCTTCCGGCACGACCATCCCGAGGTCGACCTGGAGCTGACGGTCGAGCTGTCGGGCACGCTGCACGAGCAGTTGACGGCCGGGAAGCTGGATCTGGTGCTGGCGAAGCGGCGTCCCGAGGATCCGCGCGGACAGCTGGTCTGGCACGACGAGCTGGTGTGGATCGGCGCGGAACGGCTGCGTCTGGACGCGGACCGGCCGGTGCCGTTGATCGTGTATCCGCCGCCGGGGATCACCCGGGCGCTCGCCCTGGAGGCGCTGGAGCGGCAGGGGCGGGCGTGGCGCGTCGCCTGCACCAGCGGCAGCCTCAGCGCGCTGATCGCGGCGGCCCGCGCGGGCCTCGGCGTGATGGCCCACTCCCGGGGGCTGATCCCGCCGGGCCTGGTGCGCGTCCCCGACCGGTCTGGGCTGCCGGAACTCGGCCGGGTCGACTTCGTCCTGGTCCACGGCCGCCGCCGTACGGCCGCCCAGGGCGCCGCCGACGCGCTGGCGGCGGCGGTCCTGGCGGGCGGGGACCGGCTGCACAGGCGCTGACGCGGCGCGACGGCCGGGCGTCAGCGCGACGGCTGCTGGTAGGTGAGCTGCTTCACCCGCCGCAGGAACGGCGAGGCCTCCACGTGCTGGACCCCCTCCAGTCGTCCGAGCGGGCCGCTGAGGTAGGCGTACAGGTGCGCCGTACTCCTGACCACGGCGGTGGCGATGATGTTGGAGGGGCCGGCTGTCGCGGCGGCGTGGGCGATCTCGTCGTGGGTGGCGAGGGCTTCGCCGACGGAGTGCAGGGCGGCCGGGGTGGTGGTGATCCACAGGACGGCGGCGACGGGGTAGCCGATGGCCTCGGTGTGGTACTCCACGTCGATGTAGACCGCGCCGGAGGCGAGCAGGGCGGCGAGGCGGCGTCTGACGGCGGATTCCGAACGGCCGGTGGCGCGCTGGAGTTCGGGGAGGGTGGCGCGGCCGTCCTGTTCCAGCGCGGCGACCAGCGACTCGTCCTGCGGGTCGATGCGTGCCGGGCGCCCGGTGCGGACCGGTTCGGCACCGAGAGCGGTGAGCTGGTCCGCGGTGAGCGCGGCGAACTTGCGGAGCCAGCCGCTCGGTCCGCCGTAGAAGCGGTGGAGCATCTGGTGGGCGCGGATCTCCATGACGCGCGGGATGCGCGGGAGTTTGCCGAGCATCAGGTCGTCGCGGTCACCGGCGTTGCGCGGCCGGGTGCCGAAGATCACCTCGGTGCCGCCCGCGGCGATGCCGATCCAGCTGGTGTCGGGCCGCTTGGCGAGGGCGTCGGCGATGGCGAGGGCGCTGTCGGGGACGCAGCGCAGCCGCAGGGTCCACTGGTCCAGCCCGAGGCGTTCGGCGTCACGGACGGCGACGACCCTGAGACCGCCCTGAGCGCACAGCCTGCGGTAGCGGCGCGCGACGGTCTGGTCGGAGACGCCGAGCACCGCGCCGAGCCGGCTGAAGGAGGCACGCCCGTCGACCTCCAGCGCGTCCAGCAGTTGCAGATCGAGCTGGTCGAAGGTGTGGGATTCCATCTCCATGCGGCTCGCCCCTGTCGGATTCCGGCGCCGGGCGGCCTGCTACCGCTGCGATCTGCCATGCGCGCCCCACTGTACGGAGCACATACGTGACAGAGGGAGCTGGGGAGATGCGTACATGGGGGCCGCTGACGGCGGTGTGCCTGGGCACGTTCATGTTGCTGCTGGACGTGACGATCGCGATCGTGGCGCTGCCGGACATGGCGCGGGCGCTGGACGCGTCGCTGAGCGATCTGCAGTGGGTGATGGACGGGTACGCGCTGGCGCTGGCGGCGCTGCTGCTCGGGGTGGGGGCCGCCGCCGACGTGCTGGGGCGGCGGCGGGTGCACGTCGTGGGGGTGGTGCTGTTCGCGGTCGCGTCGCTGTGGTGCGGACTGGCGACCGGGCCCGGGATGCTGATCGCCGCGCGCGGGCTGCAGGGGGTGGGCGCGGCGGCGATGTTCGCCACGACGCTGCCGCTGCTGGGCTCCGTCTACCAGGGGCGGCAGCGGTCGACGGCGCTCGGGGTGTGGGGTGCGGTCAGCGGGGCGGCGGCCGCGGTCGGGCCGCTGGTCGGCGGGCTGCTCACCGACGGGCCGGGCTGGCGGTGGATCTTCCTCGTGAACCTGCCGGTCAGCGTGGCGGCGGTCTGGCTGACCCTGCGGGTGGTCCCCGAGTCGCGGGGCCGGCAGGGGCGCCGCGTCGACTGGGCGGGCACGGTCACCTTCGCGGCTTTCGCCGGGGCGGTGACCTACGGGGCAGTGCGGGCCGGGGCGCACGGCTGGACCGGGAGCGGCACACTCGTCTGGTTCGCGGCGGCGTTCGTGGCGCTGGCGGCCTTCCTCACCGTGGAACGGCGCGGCGCGGACCCGCTGCTCGATCTGAGGCTGTTCACCAAGCCCGCGTTCACGGGCGTCATGGCGGGCGCGCTCGCCTTCAACGGGGCGGCGTTCGGCGTGCTGGCGTACACCTCGATCTGGCTGCAGACGATGCTCGGCATGAGCGCGGTGCGCGGTGGCGTGCAGTTCCTGTGGATGTCCCTCGCCTCGTTCGGGGTGGCGGCGGCCGGGGGGCGGCTGCTGCACGGGGTGCCGGCCCGGTTCACCATCGGGGGCGGGCTGCTGCTGATCGGCGCCGGCCAGTTCTGCATGGCGGGCCTGGACGCCGGCTCGGGCGCCGACGCGCTGATTCCGGGGCTGGTCCTGGTGGGTGCCGGTACGGGGCTGATGTCGCCCGGCCTCGCGGGCGCCGCGCTGGCCGCGGTGCCGCCGGAGCGGTCGGGCATGGCGGGCGGCGCGGTCAACACGTTCCGGCAGCTCGGCTACGCGGTCGGCATCGCCCTCAGCGGCACGGTCCTCACCTCGCGGATGCAGGACACGCTGCCGCACGACGCGGCCCACGACCTGGCGGGCGGCGGCGCGGAGGTGCTCAGGGGGACGTTCTCCGAGCCGACCCTGCGGGCGGCCTTCGCCGCGGGGCTCGACCGGGCGGCGCTGGTCGCCGCTCTGGTGGCCGTGGTGGCCGGGGTGCTGGTGCTCGCGCTGGTCAGGAGCCCGCGGACGGTGCGGGAACGTGTGACGGATTCGGCGGCGCCGGCGCTGACAGAGGAGGGGGCCGTACAGCGTGGATGAGGCCGCCGGCCGAGGCTCGACGGCCGCATTCCGGTCACCGCCGTGGCCGTGACCAGGTCGTACAGATTCGGTGGAGATTACGGTACCGAAACTTACTCAACCGTCAGCTTTCTGTCCGACCCTTCCCCATGTGAGCGCATTTTCCGCCACTGACCAGTGCATACGTGAGCACTGCTCGGTTTCCGCCCCCCTCCCGCCCGTCCCCGGGGTGGGGTAGCTTTCACGGCGCTGTGCGGAGCGTCACAAGAGGCGGGGAGCGGGGATTGCGCGAGTTCACCAACCCTCCGTTGGCGTTGGCACCGCCGGTGGGCGGACTGGCCGACGTCGTCTTCCAGCATGCCCAGGAGGACCCGCTGCACATCGCGCTCGGCCGTAAGGACGAGACGGGGCAGTGGCGGGACGTGACCGCCGCCGAGTTCCGCGACGAGGTCCTCGCCCTCGCCAAGGGCCTGCTCGCCCAGGGCGTCCGCTTCGGCGACCGGGTCGCGATCATGTCCCCCACCCGCTACGAGTGGACGCTGTTCGACTTCGCCCTGTGGACGATCGGTGCCCAGGTCGTGCCTGTCTACCCCACGTCGTCGGCCGAGCAGTGCTTCTGGATGCTGTACGACGCCGAGTGCACGGCGGCCGTCGTGGAGCACGAGGACCACGCGATGACGATCGCCACCGTCATCGACCGGCTGCCGCAACTGCGCCGACTGTGGCAGCTCGACTCGGGCGCCCTGCAGGAGTTGTACGAAGCCGGCGCCCACCTCGACGACGAGGTGGTGCACCGGCACCGGCAGGCGGTCACCCCTGACTCGGTCGCGACGATCATCTACACCTCGGGCACCACCGGCCGCCCCAAGGGCTGCGTCATCTCGCACGGCAACTTCATGTACGAGGCGGACACGGTCATCGAGCGCTGGGAGCCGGTGTTCCACTCCAAGAAGGGCGACGAGGCGGCGACCTTGCTGTTCCTGCCGCTGGCGCACGTCTTCGGGCGGATGGTGCAGATCGCCGGGATCCGCGGCAAGGTCAAGTTCGGCCACCAGCCGCAGCTGAACGCGGCCGCCCTGCTGCCCGACCTGGCCGCCTTCAAGCCGACCTTCTTCCTCGCCGTGCCGTACATCTTCGAGAAGGTGTTCAACGCCGCCCGCCGCAAGGCCGAGAAGGAAGGCAGAGCCGGGGCCTTCGAGAAGGCCGTCGAGGTGGCGGTGAAGTACGCGGACGCGATGGAGGCGAAGGCCTGGGGCATCGGGCCCGGCCCCTCGGCGGGGCTGCGCATGCAGCACCAGCTCTTCGACAAGCTCGTCTACTCCAAGGTGCGCGCCGCGATGGGCGGCCGCATCCGGCACGCGATGTCGGGCGGTTCGGCGATGGACCGCAAGCTCGGGCTGTTCTGGGCGGGCGCGGGCGTGCACATCTACGAGGGCTACGGCCTCACCGAGACCACCGCCGCCGCGACCGCCAACCCGCCCGAGCGCACCCGCTACGGCACCGTCGGACAGGCCATCCCCGGCATGACCGTGCACATCGCGGACGACGCCGAGATCTGGCTGCGCGGCGAGAACGTCTTCCAGGGCTACCTCAACAACCCCAAGGCCACCGACGAGGCCCTGCACGACGGCTGGCTCGCCACCGGCGACCTCGGCTCCCTCGACGAGGACGGCTACCTCACCATCACCGGCCGCAAGAAGGAGATCCTGGTCACCTCCGGCGGCAAGAGCGTCTCCCCCGGCGTGCTGGAGGAGCGGGTGCGCGACCATCCGCTGGTCGCCCAGTGCATCGTCGTGGGCAACGACCGCCCGTACATCGCCGCCCTCGTCACCCTCGACCAGGAGGCCGTGGAGCACTGGCTGGCGATGCGCGCCAAACCGCGGATGACCCCCGCCGAGCTGGTGCGTGACACGGATCTGGAGACGGAGGTCCGGCGGGCCGTGGTCGCCGCCAACACGCTGGTCTCCCAGGCCGAGTCGATCCGCACCTTCCGCATCCTCGCCCAGCCCTTCACCGAGGAACACGGCCTGCTCACCCCGTCGTTGAAGCTGAAGCGCAAGGCGATCGAGAACGCCTACGCGGGCGAGGTCGAGGCGCTGTACCGGGCATGACGCGCCGCGCGCGGCAGGACACCGCCGCATCGGGCATGACGCCGAAACCGGCACATTCCGGCCGGTCCGTCCGATTCCCACTGATTAGCCGGTCAGGAATGCATCACGGCTCGTGATCGTTGACGATGGGAGTACCACCTGACGACAACCGTAAGGATCAAGAGCTCGTGAGCAGCAAGGTCCCCCCGATCATCCTCAACAACGGCGTCGAGATGCCCCAGCTGGGCTTCGGAGTCTGGCAGGTGCCGGACGACGAGGCGCAGCAGGCGGTCACCACCGCGCTGGAGGCCGGGTACCGCAGCATCGACACAGCGGCGATCTACGGCAATGAAGAGGGCACCGGCAAGGCCATCGCGGCCTCCGGACTGCCTCGTGAGGACGTCTTCGTCACCACCAAGCTCTGGAACAGCGACCAGGGATACGACTCCACGCTGCGCGCCTTCGACACGTCGCTGGCCAAGCTCGGTCTGGAGTACGTCGACCTGTACCTGATCCACTGGCCGCTTCCGTCCGCGGACAAGTACGTCGACACCTACCGGGCGTTCGAGAAGCTCCTCGCCGACGGCCGCGTGCGCGCCATCGGTGTGTCCAACTTCCTCACCGAGCACCTCGAGCGACTGGTGGCCGAGACGTCCGTCGTCCCGGCGGTCAACCAGATCGAACTGCACCCGCACCTGCAGCAGCACGCCTCCCGTGAGTACCACGCGGAGCAGGGCATCGCCACCGAGGCCTGGTCGCCGCTCGGACAGGGCAAGGGCCTCCTGGAGGTTCCGGCGATCGTCGCCATCGCCCAGAAGCACGGCCGCACCCCGGCCCAGGTCGTGCTGCGCTGGCACCTCCAGCTCGGCAACGTCGTGATCCCGAAGTCCGTGACCCCGTCCCGGATCAAGGAGAACATCGAGGTCTTCGACTTCAGTCTGGACGCCGAGGACCTGGCGGCGATCAGCGCGCTGAACGAGGACCGTCGCCTGGGCCCGGACCCGGCGACACTCGACGCGGCCTGACCCTTCCCGGCCTCGCGCCCCGGGACCGTTACCACCTCGGTGGTGCCGGTACCGGGGCGCTGCCATGTCCACCACCCACGCGGGGGACGGACGCGGCCAGGTCGGCGGGCCACCCCGGATCCACATGGTAGGGAGTCGTGATGAGCGGATTTCCCTAACGTGTTTCCCTACGGAAGGCCCCCTCGCAGTGCACCTCCGGACCCTGGCCCTCACCGCGCTCCCCACCGCCGCCCTGCTCGCCGCCGGGCAGCTCCCGCCTCCCGCGAGCGCCCACGCCGCCCCGCGCCCGACGCAGGCTCGGGAAGGCTCGGTCAGCGCGGCCGACCTGCTCGCGAAGGTGACCTCCTGCCGGCAGATCTCCCGCGGCAGGTACCGCACCGACGCGAACACCCGGGGCACGATCCCGGTGTGCGGCAAGAAGGGCACGGTGTTCTGGAAGGCCGACATGGACATCGACTGCGACGGCCGCCGCACCGCGAAGTGCAATGAGCGCACCGACCCCTGGTTCCGCGCCGACACCGCCTTCCACCAGTCCGACGGCAGGCCCCTGCGCTCCGACACCCTGCCGTACGTGGTCGTGCCCGCGGCGAGCGGCATCTGGAGCCCCGCCCGCTCGGGCATCAAGGGCGGCGGCGTGGTCGCGGTGATCCACGACGGGAAGGTCCGGTACGCCGTCGTCGGCGACACCGGCCCCACGAAGATCATCGGTGAGGCCTCGTACGCCACCGCACGGGCCCTCGGCATCGACCCGGACCCCGCGACGGGCGGCACGGGTCTGGGGGTGACGTACATCCTGTTCAAGAACTCCCAGGTGTCCCCCATCGAGGGCCGCACAGCGGCGGTACCGCTGGGCAAGCGGCTGGCGAAGCGGTTCCTTCGCGACAACTGATCGCGTCCTGCCGTCAGTTGGGCTGCCCGATCGGCCGTACGACGACCGTGTTGACGTCGACGCCGTCGGGCTGCCCCATGGCCCACACCATGGAGTCGGCGATCTGGTCGGCGGTGAGCAGATGCCCGGGCGGCAGACTGCCGTAGCCGTCCCAGAACGGGGTCTCCACCCGGCCGGGCGCGATCAGGGTCACGCCCACGCCGAACTCCGTCACCTGGCGACGGGTGTTCTCGGCGAGACCGGTCACCGCCCACTTCGTCGCCCCGTAGATGTTGCCCGGCGTCGGCACGAACCCGGCGACACTGCCGACGAGCACGATCCTGCCTCGGGTCTCCTTCAGGGCGTCGATCGACGCGCGGATGAGCAGTGCGGGACCGAGGACGTTGGTCAGCACCATCTCGGTCCACCCGGCCGGGTCACCGTCCGCGACGGAGTCGTGGGTGGCGAAGCCGGCGTTGGCGACGACGGTGTCCAGTCGACCGTATTCCTTGAGGGTACGGTCGACAGCCGACTGGATACTGTCGTACTCGGCCGCGTTGCCGACAAGCGTCAACAGACCCTCGGGACGGCCGAGTTCCTCGGCGAAGCCACGCAGCCGTGCCTCGCTGCGGCCGGTGACGGCCACGCGCCCGCCGGCGTCGAGCAGCCGCCGGGCGACCGCGGCGCCGATGCCGCTGCCGCCGCCGGTGATGAGCGCGACCGGAGAGTCGGTCATGGTTCTCCCTGGGACTTCGGTGGAGCTTGCGTTCGGGTTGCCACGGGGGAGTCCATCAGTTGGAGAGCTCTCGAAGTCAAGGGGTGGCAGGCGGAGTTCGGTTTCCGCAGTGCGGTCGGGGTCGGTGGCGGGGGCGGGGGCAGGCGGTCAGGTCAGCCTCCGGCCAGGCAGGGGCAGTTCACGATCCGCAGGTGTCTCGGTACTCGGCCGAGGGGAAGTGGCGGTGCCACTCGGCCTCGGTCAGTCCGCCTTGCGCGCGTACGCACACCTCGTCCGCCGCCTGTTTCACCGCCAACGCGCGTGCGCGGTGCGCGAGATGAGGGGTGGCGATGCGCAACCGGCCGCTGTCCGCGGTGAAGCGGAGAGCGCGGACCCGCCCGTCCCCGGCCGGCAGTACGGCCGGCGACAGGGCGGGCGAGGCCGTCTCCCACACGTGCACGGACACGTCCGGCGCGCTGCCCGCGAGGAGCGAGCCGTCGGCGGAGAACGCCAGCGCCACCCCCTGCACGGTGGACCCGACGGCCCGCAGGACGGCGATCCTGCGCCAGGCGTGCGCGTCCCACAGGGTGAGGCGGCCCTGGTAGTCGGCTGCGGCGAGGTATCTGCCGTCCTGACTGACGGCCGTGGTGAGGTAGTCCTCGCCGTCGACTCCCGTACGCCACAGACTGAAGGAGCCCTTGCCCCAGGCCAGGGCATAGGCGCCCGAGAACTCCACGACGTACGCGCCGCCCGGCAACGCAAGCTGGGGGCGTTCCCGGCCGGCACGGAAGTCCCACGTCACGATCCCCTCGGAGGTGCCGACCGCCAGCGCCCGCTGGTCGGAGGTGAAGGTGAGGTCCCCCTTCCGCGCTGACGCCGACCACCCGCTCGGACAAGCCCTCGCGCGCCACGGAACGGATGCGCCGATGCTCCTCCACGTCCCACTGGACGGCGTGGTCGTGGACGACGGTCGTCAGGATCCTGCCGTCCTGGCTGAGCCAAGCGGGCGCGTTGAGCGCGCGCGAGCCCACCTCGGGCTGGACGAACACGTCCTGTTCGCTCTGTGCCGCCGCCGTCCGCAGGCCCTGCCGCGTCTCGGGCAGGTCGGCGGTGCGCCACGCGGCGAGCGCCAGGCGCATCGCGGTGCGCGGCTCGGTGGATCGCAGCGTCTCGACCAGCGCGGCGGCGCTGCGGGCCTCGGCCTCGTCGCGCTGACGGGCGCTGGCCTCGCTCTGCCGCCAGGCCGCGAGGCCCGCGACCACGGCCAGACACAGCAACACGGCGAGAGCGCAGGACAGCGCACGCAGCCGGCGCGCGGCTCGGGTCGCGACCCGCCGACCGTGTTCGTACGCCGCCACACTCGCGGCCAGGAAATCCGTTCGAGCCGGTTCAACTCCGTGTGTGGAAGGCCCGCTTCACCTCCGTCGCCGAAGGTCTCGCGGGCCTCGGTCAGCCGGGTGCGCCGGTAGAGCGCGCCCGCGTCCCGGTCCAACTCGGCCCAGCTCCGTGCCGCTTCGGTGAGGCGGCGGTGCGGACGCAGCCGTTCGCGGTCCTCGTCCAGCCAGCCGCGCAGTCGTGGCCAGGCGCCGAGCAGTGCCGACCGTTGACGTCGACTGCCGACTGCCCACTGCCGACCGGCGACCGGCGACCGGTACCCCTTCATCCCGTGCGCACAGCCGTGTACACGGTATGCGCCGCCAGCACGAAGACATCCGGCCGAAGGTGCACGCTCGCCCGGTCCGCAGGATCAAGGAGCCGGTCGAGGGTGGCACGGTCGGTGGCGTCGAGGCGGTCGCCGAAGCCGTCGCGGAGGCGCTGGAGCGAGGCGGCGACGTATGCGCGGGCCCGGTCCGTGGTCGGGGCGGGCAGGTCGAGCAGGAAGCTGCGGGTGCCGCTCGGCCGGAGGCCGACCGCGATCATCAGCGCCGGCCAGTTCTCGGTCTCGGCGACACTTCCGGGCAGGTCCGCGCGCATCCTCGCGAACCACTCCTCCTCGAGCGCGTCGAGGCGGGCCTGCAGTCCGGGCCGCCCGATGCCGATGTCGCGGGGCAGGAACCGGGCGGGCAGGCCGCCCTCCAGGAGGGCGAGCGTGCCGCCGGGTGCGAGCCGGGCCGCGAAGGCGGCGAGGGCGGCGCGCTGGTCGCCGAGATGGTGCAGGCTGCGGCTGGCCCACAGCAGGTCGGCGGGATACTCCAATTCGTCGAGAACGCCGGGCAGTTCACCGGCGAGGGTGTCGAAACGGTCGGCGACGCCGAGGCGCCCGGCGCGGGCGCGGGCTCGTTCCAGCAGTGGTTCGGTGCCGTCGACGGCGACGACCCGGGCGCCGGGGAAGGCGTCGGCGAGCAGGCAGGAGACGACGCCGGGGCCACTGCCCGCGTCGACGATCAGTCCAGGCTCGGTCTGTTTGTGGCCGAGCCACGCCAGGGCCCGTTCGTACAGGGGGGTGAACAGCTCCGCCTGGTTCTCCAGGCGTGGAGCCATCTCGTTCCAGTCGATGTCCGTGTCGCCGTGGCCATGACGGTGCCCGTGCCCGGGGCCGTGGCCTTGCCCGCCTTGGCCTTGCTCGTGTTCAGGGCCATGGCCCGCGTCGTGCTCGTGGTGGTGCGCCATGGGAGTCAGCCTCTCGTCCGGATGCGGCCAGCGTGCGCCGACGCACCGCTGTGAGGCCACCGCTGTTGCCGCGACGGCAAAAGGAAACGGCGCCGCGGCTTGTCTCACGAACCTGCGCTCGAAGGATCGCGTGATCCGCCGGGGTCTGGCCCGGGAGGGCCGACCCCGGCGGATCACGTCAGGGAACTTTCATGGAACTGCCCCGTGTTTCACCGGACTTGCAGGGGCTTTGGGTGGGTCAGAGCGCCGGGTAGGCGTTCTTCATGAGCTCCTGGAACTGTGCCGAGAACCAGTGCCCGGCGACCGGGGCGTTGGGCAGGGCGCCGGACAGGTTGTTGCCGTTGCGCGGGTTGCCCGTGTAGGTGGGGTCGCACATCCGGTCGAAGCCCTTGCCCTCGTCGTTGTCGATGAGCTGGCTCGAACCGTCGGACTCACCCGGGGGCTTCATCCACACGTAGGCGTCGATCCCGGTGGCCGGGTTGGCCTGCGGGCGCTCGCCGAGGCCGGCGCCGGACTGGTTGCACCAGTTGCCGATGTGGATGCGGCGGTCGTAGCGGCCCCCGTTGACGTACGTGTCGACGGTGGTCGTGGCGCCCGGTGCGGCGGGCCTGGCGGTGCCGCCCCAGCCGTTGCGGGAGGTGTCGATCAGCATGCCGATACCGGAGTTGAAGCCGGTCGTGACCAGCTGGTTGCGGAAGCCCTGGGCGAAGGACAGCTCGTCGACGTAGCGGTTCCAGTCGACCCACTTCGACTCGCGGACCGACTTGCCGGCCACGTTGTCGTTGATGGTGAAGTTGTTCTCCTTCAGGGCGCTGTAGTTGGCCGTGTTGGCGATGAAGCCGTGGACGTCGTTGACGGTGGCGCCCTCCGTGGTCGCCGCCTCCTTGAACAGGGCGGCGCTGGGGGCGAAGTTGTCGTCCCAGCCGATCCAGCCGTGGTGCCCGGCGTCGATGTAGTTGTAGACGTTCGGCACGTCACCGAGCTTGTTCAGGGCGTAGCCGACGCCCTTCTGGTAGTTGCCGTTGGCCTTCATCACGTCGCACTGCGGGGTGGCCGTGGGCCGGCTTCCGGTGTTGGTGACGAGGTTGGGCAGCGAGTCGATCTCGATGGTGGTGACGATCCGCAGCGCCGCGTACTTGGGATCTGCGAGGATCGCCTTGATCGGGTCGATGTACTGCGTCTTGTACTTGTCGATCTCCGTCGGGCCGAGCTCGCCGTTGGAGGCGAGGGCGGCGCAGTCGCGGCCGGGCAGGTTGTAGATGACCAGCTGGACGACGAGTTCGCCGGAGCCCTTCTGCGTCAGCGCCGCATCGAGGTGGTCGCGCAGGCCCATGCCGCCGTTGACGCCGTTGATGGCGGCGATCCGGTCCAGCCACACGCCGGTGGGCTGGTTGGAGATGCGGGTGCCGCCCGGTTCGGCGGCGGCCTTCGCGGACCATTCCGGGTTCACGTACACCTTGGCGCCGGAGTACGGGTTGTCGACCTTGGGGCCGGTCGGGTCCGGCGGATCGGTGGGTCCTCCGCCGCCGTCCTCGACGTTGCAGGTCACGCCGTCGAGGGTGAAGGTGGCCGGGAGGGCGTTGGTGCCGCTGTAGGTGCCCTGGAAGCCGAAGCTGGCCGAACCGCCGGTGGCGAGCGTGCCGTTGTAGGACTCGTTGGCGGCCGTGACGGCGGTGCCGCTCTGGCTGATCTTGGCGTTCCAGCCGCTGGTGACCTTCTGGTTACCGGCGTACGACCACTTCACCGCCCAACTGGACTTGGCGGCACCGTTGTTGGTGACGGTGACGGCGGCGGTGAAGCCGGTGTCCCACTGGTTCTGCACCTTGTAGTCGACGGTGCAGGGGATGGCGGCGGCGCCGACGTCCCCGGGTACGACGGCGAAGGCCGTCCCGGAGGCCCCGGCGACCAGCGCCAGGGCAGCGAGCATCGCGGTTCTGGTACGACTCATGAGTGCGGGTTCCTTCTCGGTTGCGGGTGACTCGGATGCGGGTGACTCGGTTGCGGGAGTTGTCAGCCGTTCAGGGAGCGCAGGTGGTCGCGCAGCCCGATTCCGAACGCCGTGGGTGTGCCGTCGTAACCGGAGATCAGGGCGGGACCGGTGTTGCAGTTCCAGGTGTTCCAGGTCCAGCCCAGGTACGACAGGCCTCGGTCGTCGAACCACTTCATGACCTGGTCGATGAAGCCGTGTGCGCAGGTGTTCTCGCCGATCTCCCCTGCCACGAGCGGCACTTGGGCTGCGACCGGGGCGAGCGTGGAGTTCCAGCAGCTCTCGTTGGAGCAGGTGTTGAAGTTGTACACGTGCCAGGCGGCGGCGAGATTGCCCGCCGGGTCGGTGGGCTTGTAGGTGAGCCATTGGCTCAGGTCGTTCGAGTAGGCGATCCCGCCGGCCAGGATCAGGTTCTTGGCGCCGGTGGTGCGGATGCTGTCGACGAGATCCTGCATACCGGCGACCTCGTATCCGATGCCGGGGCAGGTGCCGCCGTCCCGCCAGCACTGCCACGCCTGGGTGGTCGTGGCAGTGGCGCGGTCCGGGTAGGGCTCGTTGAACAGGTCGAAGACGACGGTCGAATCGCCCTTGAAGGTGTTCGCCACCGAGGTCCAGAAGGACGGTGTGTACTGCATGTCCGGCATCGGCTTCTGGCAGCTGGCGTGCACGTCCGAGCAGCCCGCGGAGTTTCCGGTGTACTGGCCGTAGGTCCAGTGCAGTTCGAGCATCGGCGTCATGCCGTTCGCCTTCACCTTCGCCACCAGGTCCTTGACGGCGTTGATGTAGTTGGCTCCGGCGTACTCGGGTTGGATGTTGGTCAGGCCCAGCCAGCACTCCTCGTTGAGGGGGATGCGGACGGTGTTGGCGTTCCAGTCGGCGATCGCCTTGACGGAGGCGTCGTCGACCGGGCCGTCGAAGATGCCGCGGCCCTGGACGCACATGAACTCGCCGCCGGACCGGTTCACGCCGAGCATGCGGCGAGTGTCGCCCTCGGCGTCCACGAGCTTGTTGCCCACGACGCGCAGGACGGGTGCCGTGCCGCCCCCGGGGCCGGGTGGACCGGTCGGATCCGGGGTGGGTGACGGTTCGGCGTCGACGTTGCAGGTGGTGCCGTTCAACCGGAACGACGTCGGTACGGCGTTGCTCCCCGACGAGGTGGCGAGGAACCCGGCGCTGACGCCCGCGCCGGTGCCGAGCGAGCCGTTGTAGCTCTCGTTGGCGGCGGTGACGGTCGTACCGGACTGGGACCACTTGGCGTTCCAGCCCTGGTTGACCTTCTGGCCGTTGGTGAGGTCGAAGGTCAGCTTCCAACTGCTCAGGGACGCGGCATTGTTGGTGATCCTGACGGCGCCCTGGAAGCCGGTGTCCCACTGGCTGGTGACGGAGTATTCCACCGTGCAGGCGGGTGCGGCGCCGGACGCCGTGACCGCCGTGACAGTCATGGACCCGACAAGTGCGATCGCGCCGGCGACGGCTAAAAGTACTGAACGCGGGGGGTGTCGCATGAGCGACTCCTTGCAGGTCGGGCGCGTCGTGGCAGACGCGTCGACTGATGGAATCGCTCCCACTGGTGCAACGAAGCTAGCGCCAAGTGACGGCAAAGAACAGAGGAGTAACTGACTTTCCCTCAACGTCCCTTGTCGAATCTTTTCGACTCTTCAAGCACCTTGACCCCTCTCACCCCCGTCCCCACTATGGGAGCGCTCCCACTGGTTCAAGCCTTGACATCTCCGAGCCGCGAGGAGGAACCAGCCCATGCCCCCCAGAGCAAGACGCCGGACCGCCCGGCGTTTGTGGACCGCCGTCGTGGCGGCCCTGGCACTTCCGTTCACGATGCTGAGTACGGGATCGACTCCCGCACAGGCGGCGCCACTTCAGTGCAGCGTCGACTACAAGACGAACGACTGGGGATCCGGTTTCACCGCGGACCTGACGATCACCAACCGCGGCACGGACCCCATCGCCGGCTGGACCCTGACCTACGGCTACGCGGGCAACCAGAAGCTCAGCGGCACCGGCTGGAACGGCTCCTGGTCCCAGTCCGGCCAGGCGATCACGGTGAAGAACGCGTCGTACAACGGCACCATCGCCGCGGGCGCCGCCGTCTCCACCGGCGCGCAGTTCACCTACAGCGGCACGAACGCGAACCCGGCCGCCTTCGCGGTGAACGGCACCAGCTGCACGGGGGCGCACCAGCCGCCGATCACCGTGCTGACCAGCCCGGCACCGGGTGCGGTCTACACGCAGGGGGACGCGGTTCCGCTCGCCGCGACCGCCGCGGCCGCGGACGGGGCGACGATCAGCAAGGTGGAGTTCTACGACGACACCACGCTGCTGGGCACGGACACGACGGCGCCGTACTCCCTCTCGGCCTCAAGTTTGACCGTGGGCAGTCATTCGCTCCTCGCGAAGGGGTACGACAGTCTGGGCGCGTCCGCGGAGTCCACGCCGGTCGGCATCACGGTCGCGTCGGGTCCCGCGGTGGTGGCCTCGGCCAACCAGCTGGCCGTCCAGCAGGGCAAGACGGGCACGTTCGACGTGAAGCTGTCGACCCAGCCGTCCGCCAACGTGACGGTCACCACCGCCCGCACCGGCGGCAACACGGGTCTGTCGGTGACCGGCGGGGCGTCGCTCGCCTTCACCCCGTCGAACTGGAACACCGCGCAGAAGGTGACCATCACGGCCGACGCCTCCGGCACCGGTGCGGCGACCTTCGAGTCGACGGCCACCGGTCACGCGAAGTCCACGGTGACGGTCACCCAGATCGCGGCGTCGAAGACGTACGACGCCCGCTTCCTGGAGCTGTACGGCAAGATCACCAACCCGGCCAGCGGCTACTTCTCCCCCGAGGGCATCCCCTACCACTCGGTCGAGACGCTGATCGTCGAGGCGCCGGACCACGGGCACGAGACGACATCGGAGGCGTACAGCTACCTGCTGTGGCTGCAGGCGATGTACGGCAAGGTCACCGGCGACTGGACGAAGTTCAACGGCGCCTGGGAGATCATGGAGAAGTTCATGATCCCCACCCACGCCGACCAGCCGACGAACTCCTTCTACAACGCCTCCAAGCCGGCGACGTACGCACCCGAGCTGGACACCCCCAACGAGTATCCGGCGAAGCTCGACGCGTCGGTCTCGGTCGGTTCGGATCCGATCGCCGGTGAACTGAAGACCGCATACGGTACGGACGACGTCTACGGTATGCACTGGCTGCAGGACGTCGACAACGTCTACGGCTACGGCAACTCGCCCGGCAAGTGCGAGGCGGGTCCGACCGACACCGGGCCGTCGTACATCAACACCTTCCAGCGGGGCGCGCAGGAGTCGGTGTGGGAGACGGTGCCGCAGCCGACCTGCGACGCCTTCAAGTACGGCGGCAAGAACGGGTACCTGGACCTGTTCACAGGTGACGCCTCGTACGCCAAGCAGTGGAAGTTCACCAACGCCCCGGACGCCGACGCGCGCGCGGTGCAGGCCGCCTACTGGGCCGACAAGTGGGCCGACGAACAGGGCAAGGGCAGTGCCGTCTCCGCGACCGTCGCCAAGGCCGCGAAGATGGGCGACTACCTGCGCTACTCCATGTACGACAAGTACTTCAAGAAGGTCGGCAACTGTGTCGGACCGTCGGCCTGTGCGGCCGGCACCGGCAAGGACGCCTCGATGTACCTGATGTCCTGGTACTACGCCTGGGGCGGTGCCACCGACACCTCGGCCGGCTGGGCCTGGCGCATCGGCTCCAGCCACGCGCACGGCGGCTACCAGAACCCCCTGGCCGCGTACGCGCTGAGCAGTTACGCCGACCTGAAGCCCAAGTCGGCGACCGGGCAGGTGGACTGGGCCAAGTCGCTCGGCAGGCAGCTGGAGTTCTACCGCTGGCTGCAGTCGGACGAGGGCGCGATCGCGGGCGGTGCGACCAACAGCTGGGCGGGCCGCTACGCGACACCGCCGGCCGGGAAATCGACGTTCTACGGCATGTACTACGACCAGCAGCCCGTCTACCACGACCCGCCGTCCAACCAGTGGTTCGGCTTCCAGGCGTGGTCGATGGAACGGGTGGCCGAGTACTACCAGCAGACGGGTGACGCGAAGGCCAAGGCGGTCCTCGACAAGTGGGTCGACTGGGCGCTGTCCAAGACCACGGTCAACCCGGACGGCACCTACCTGATCCCGTCGACGCTCCAGTGGTCGGGCCAGCCCGACACCTGGAACGCCACCAGCCCGGGCGCCAACAGCGGCCTGCACGTCACCGTCGCCGACTACACCAACGACGTCGGTGTGGCCGCCGCGTACGCCAAGACCCTGACGTACTACGCGGACCGCTCCGGCGACACCCAGGCCGCGACCACGGCCAAGGCACTGCTCGACGGCATGTGGGGCAACTACCAGGACGGTCTCGGCATAGCCGTCCCGGAGACCCGCGCCGACTACAACCGCTTCGACGACGGCGTGTACGTCCCGAGCGGCTGGACCGGCACCATGCCGAACGGCGACGCGCTCAACGCGTCGTCGACCTTCGACTCCATCCGCTCCTTCTACGAGGACGACCCGGCCTGGTCGAAGATCGAGGCCTACCTGGCGGGCGGCGCCGCGCCCTCCTTCACGTACCACCGGTTCTGGGCCCAGGCGGACATCGCCCTGGCCATGGGCTCGTACGCGGAGCTTCTCGAATAGCCCCCGCCGAGCGCTCCGCGGGAAGGGCTGTGTTCTTTGGCTGCGGGCCGTGTGTGGCTGGTCGCGCAGTTCCCCGCGCCCCTGAAGGGGCGCGGTAGCTCACGGCGCTTGTCCGGAACCGCTCGAAGGCTCCGCGTACGCGGTCTCGTCACCTGACGACGAGGCCACCTGACCGGGCGGCCCCCACCCGCACTGGGGGCCGCCCGGTCCTCGCACGCTCCCCTTCTGAACGGCCCTCCCCCCGCAAGGCCCTCCCGAAAGGAAGGTCCCCCACCGTGCGAAGAACCCGCACCCTCACGGCCGTACTGGCGCTCGCGGCCGGTCTGCTCGCGGGCACCCCGCCCGCACTCGCCGCGGACACCGCGAAGCCGGCGATCGCCGCCGACACGTACACCTGGAAGAACGCGCGCATCGACGGCGGCGGCTTCGTCCCCGGCATCGTCTTCAACCGCACCGAGAAGAACCTGGCGTACGCCCGTACCGACATCGGCGGTGCCTACCGCTGGCAGGAGTCGGCGAAGACCTGGACGCCCCTGCTGGACTCGGTCGGCTGGGACGACTGGGGGCACACGGGCGTGGCCGCGCTGGCCTCGGACTCCGTGGACCCGGACAAGGTGTACGCGGCTGTCGGCACGTACACGAACAGCTGGGATCCGGGGAACGGGGCCGTGCTCAGGTCCTCCGACCGGGGCGCCAGCTGGCAGAAGGCCGACCTGCCCTTCAAGCTGGGCGGCAACATGCCCGGCCGGGGCATGGGCGAGCGGCTGGCGATCGACCCGCACAAGAACAGCGTGCTGTACCTCGGCGCGCCGAGCGGCAAGGGGCTGTGGCGGTCGACGGACTCCGGTGTCACCTGGTCGCAGGTGACCGGCTTCCCCAACGTCGGCAACTACGCCCAGGATCCGAGCGACACCAGCGGCTACGCGAGCGACAACCAGGGCATCGTGTGGGTCACCTTCGACGAGTCGACGGGGACCGCCCAGAACGCGACGAAGACGATCTACGTCGGGGTCGCCGACAAGGACAACGCGGTGTACCGCTCGACGGACGCGGGCGCGACCTGGACGCGGCTGGCCGGACAGCCGACGGGATACCTCGCGCACAAGGGTGTACTGGATGCGACGAACGGTTTTCTGTATCTGGCATACAGCGACAAGGGCGGCCCGTACGACGGCGGCAAGGGCCAGTTGTGGCGGTACGCGACCGCGACCGGCACCTGGACGGACATCAGCCCGGTCGCCGAGGCCGACACCTACTACGGCTTCAGCGGACTGACGGTGGACCGGCAGAAACCCGGCACGGTCATGGCCACCGCATACAGCTCCTGGTGGCCGGACACCCAGATCTTCCGCTCCACGGACAGTGGCGGTACCTGGACGAAGGCGTGGGACTACTCCTCGTATCCCACCCGCTCCAACCGCTACACGATGGACGTGTCGTCCTCCCCGTGGCTGACCTGGGGCGCGAACCCCTCGCCGCCCGAGCAGGCCCCGAAACTCGGCTGGATGACCGAGTCGCTGGAGATCGACCCGTTCGACTCGGACCGGATGATGTACGGGACCGGGGCGACGGTCTACGGCACGGAGAACCTCACCAACTGGGACGGCGGAAGCCAGTTCACCATCAAGCCGATGGTGCAGGGCCTGGAGGAGACGGCGGTCAACGACCTCGCGTCGCCTCCCTCCGGCGCCCCGTTGCTGAGCGCCCTCGGTGACATCGGCGGCTTCCGGCACACGGACCTGACGAAGGTCCCGTCGATGATGTACACCTCGCCCAACTTCACGTCGACGACCAGCCTGGACTTCGCCGAGACCACCCCGAGCACGGTGGTCCGGGTCGGCAACCTCGACTCGGGCCCGCACATCGCGTTCTCGACGGACAACGGCGCCAACTGGTTCGCGGGGACCGACCCTTCGGGTGTCAGCGGCGGCGGCACGGTCGCGGCGGCGGCCGACGGCAGCCGGTTCGTGTGGAGCCCGGCGGGCACGGGGGTGCAGTACGCGACGGGCTTCGGCTCGTCCTGGGCGGCGTCGAGCGGCATCCCCGCGGGTGCGATCGTCGAGTCGGACCGGGTGGACCCGAAGGTCTTCTACGGTTTCAAGTCCGGCAAGTTCTACGTCAGTTCGGACGGCGGCGCGACCTTCACCGCGTCTGCGGCAGCCGGCCTGCCGGCCGGTGACAGCGTCCGCTTCAAGGCGCTGCCCGGTACGAAGGGCGACGTGTGGCTGGCGGGCGGTGCGAGCGACGGGGCGTACGGGCTGTGGCACTCCACGGACGGCGGCGCGACCTTCGCCAAGCTCGCGGGCGTCGAGCAGGCCGACACGATCGGCTTCGGCAAGGCGGCGACGGGGGCGTCGTACCAGACGCTCTACACCAGCGCGAAGATCGGCGGGGTGCGCGGCATCTTCCGCTCCACCGACAAGGGCGCGACCTGGACCCGCATCAACGACGATGCCCACGAGTGGGGTTGGACGGGTGCGGCGATCACCGGTGACCCGCGGGTGTACGGCCGTGTGTACGTGGCGACGAACGGCCGCGGCGTCATCTACGGCGACAGCTCCGACACCGGCGGCGGCGGAACCGATCCGGGACCGGGCCCCGACCCGACCCCGACCGGCGCCTGCGCGGTGACGTACAAGGTCACCAACCAGTGGTCGGGCGGCTTCCAGGCGGACGTACACCTGTCCAACACCGGCTCAACCGCGTGGAGCACCTGGTCACTCGGCTGGTCCTTCGCGGACGGGCAGAAGGTGTCGCAGGTGTGGAACGCCGACTACACGCAGTCGGGCACGGCGGTGACGGCCAAGAACGTCGGCTGGAACGCCAACGTGGCGGCGGGCTCGTCGGTGAGCTTCGGGTTCACGGGAAGCTGGTCGGGGACGAACACGAAACCGGCGGCGTTCAAGGTCGGTGACAAGACCTGCGCCCTGACCTGAGGGCGACGGCCCGGTAGGGCGGCGGCGGCCCGATGAGCGGGCCGCCGCCTGCGGGTCAGTCCGGGGTCCCAGACCCGCGGGTGCGTCGTGTGTGTTCGTCGTCCGGGTCGGGTGGCTGCCTCCGGAACGGCAACTCGTCCTCGACCTGGTCCGGTCGGGACCAGGTGCGGTAGTCGGCCGGCCTGGGTCGGGGACGATCGGGTTCGGCCGGGCGGAACTCCTGCATCCTGAAGTCGCCGACGAAGACGAGGTCGTGCAGCATTCGCTCGGACAGTTCGGGATTGAGCTGCTCGTCCGCACCCTCCGCGCCCCAGCGCAGCAGGTGCTCCGCCGCTCGGGCCAGGCCTTCGGCAGAGGCCCCGGGAAAGGCCAGAGCCAGTGATGCCCGGACGATTTCCACCGCGTCCTCTGAACGCACCGTCATCGCCGCCTTTCACACACGATGCACTGGCCCGCGCGAGCCGTCACCGCGAGGGTGAGACGCGCCGCCCCCTGCGCCTGGCGGAGGCCCTCGTGCCGGTCGAGGTGAGCGTACTGCTGGGTGGAGAGTATGTCCCGGATGAAGACTTCCCAGTGGTCCTGGGCACGGCTCCAGTCGTTGCGGTGGGCGACCCGCACCCACACGTCGACGAAGTACTGCTGGGCGAAGGCGCCGTGGAAGTACCGCCGCAGATCGTCGATCCGTCCCGGCGGCCTGACCCGCTGCCCCAGCCTGCGCTGCCGGAACAACGTCTCCGTGGAGATCGACTTGGAACTGCTGATCCTCGTGGCGATCACATGACCGGCGACCCCGCCGATGATGGCGGGGACCAGGAGCCACCCGATCAGGGAGGACACCCACAGCGAGAGTCCCTTGGGGGCCTCGATGAGAGTGAAGGCCTTGTAGACCTCGCTGGGCGATGTGGACCGGGCGGCATAGACGTAGAGCAGGATCGCACCGACGGCCATCGGTATGCCCCAGTCGATCACCCACTGGGTGACGCCCTTCAATGCCTTCCTCGAACGCCACACCCGCCGAAAGCGCCGGAACGTGCCGCGTTTTGCAGGTGCCAGTTTGAGATCCGGCGGAATCGGAATGGGCCCGTTTGGCAATGAACTCCCCCGTACATGCGCGCGACAGTGCCCGCGGCGTCGACTTCGGCCTCGTAGGACCGACGCGGCACGCGGAGGCTGATTGTGCATCACGGCTCGTGGGAGGGGCCACCTGTTCCGGGCAACGCGGCTTTGAGCAGGCGGAATTCGTGCTCGGTGGGTGCTTACCTGGTTGGGTGCGCACCCACCCTTCCTCACGTGCTCACGGCGTGTAGACCGTCGGCCTCGGTGCCGTCGCCATGCCGTTGCCGATGAAGAAGCTCGGGTGCGGCGGTTGGTTGTATGCAGTATTTTGCCAGGCCAGTGCGGTGCGGTACATCGGGTCGTGGAGCAGCGTGGTGATCTTGGTGTTGGTCTCGGTGGGGGTCGAGTAGATCCGCAGGGCCGTGTTGTTCGACGTCGGCCAGACGACCTCCTCGCGCCAGTCGCCGAGGATGTCGCCGGACAGGGACGGCGTGGCCTTGGTGCCGTTGTTGGAGTGGACGCCCGAGCCGGTCAGCAGGCGGGTGTCGCCGGAGGTGCCGTACTTGTCGATGCGGGTGCCGTCGAGGAGTTCACGGACGGTGTCTCCGTCCCACCAGCTCACGAAGTTGATGCTGGAGGGCTCGCGGCCGAGGGAGGCGCCGGTCGCGGAGCGCAGGGTGGTGTCGGAGGCGGACCAGGCTTCCGCGCCCGCGCTGCCGGCGTAGATGTCGGCGGCGACTCCGCGGCCGTTGTCGGCGCCGGAGGCCGTCTGCCACAGGAGGGCGCCGGTGCGTGCGTCGGCCAGCCACGAGCCGGGCTGGCTGGTGCTCTCGGAGACCTTGAAGTACTCCAGGCCCGCCCGCGAGGGGTTGAGGTCCCCGACGTGGCCGGCGTCGCCGTGCCCGGTCTTGGTCGTCCACAGCCCGGAGCCGTTGTCGTCCACGGTCATGGCGCCGTACACGATCTCGTCCTTGCCGTCGGCGTCGACGTCGGCGATCGACAGGCTGTGGTTGCCCTGGCCGTCGAAGCCCTTGCCGGTGTTGGTGGAGGAGGAGGTGTCGAAGGTCCAGCGGCGGGTGAAGGTACCACCCCGCCAGTCCCAGGCGGCGATCACCGAGCGCGTGTAGTAGCCGCGCGCCATGATGAGCGAGGGGCGGGAGCCGTCCAGGTAGGCCGTTCCCGCGAGGAAACGGTCGACTCGGTTGCCGTACGAGTCGCCCCACGACGACACCGTGCCGCGGGCCGGGACGTAGTCGACGGTCTGCATCGCCTTGCCGGTCTGCCCGTTGAACATGGTCAGGAACTCGGGCCCGGACAGGACGTAACCGCCGGAGTTGCGGTGGTCGGCCGACGCGCTGCCGATGACCGCGCCGGTTCCGTCGACCGTGCCGTCGGCCGTCTTCATGGCGAGCTCGGCCTTGCCGTCACCGTCGTAGTCGTACGCCTGGAACTGCGTGTAGTGCGCGCCGGAGCGGATGTTGCGCCCCAGGTCGATGCGCCACAGCCGGGTGCCGTCGAGTTTGACGCCGTCGACGATCGTGTTGCCGGTGTAGCCGGACTGGGAGTTGTCCTTGGCGTTGGTCGGGTTCCACTTGAGTACGAAGTCGAGTTGTCCGTCACCGTCGAGGTCGGCGACGGAGGCGTCGTTGGCCTCGTAGGTGTAGGCGACGCCGTCGGGGGTGGTGCCGCCGGCGGGCGGGGTGATGGGTACGTCCTTGTATCCGGTGCGGAGTTGCACCGCGTGGACGGAGTCGGTCTGCTCCACGCCGCCGACGATCGCGCGGACGGTGTAGTCGGCCTGAGCGGGGGCGCCGGAGTGGAAGTAGTTCGTGGAGCCGGTGACGGGGGTGGAGTTGACCTTGGTGCCGGCCCGGTAGACGTTGAAGGAGACGTCGTTCGGGTCGGTGCCGAGCCAGCGCCAGCTGATCAGGTTGCCGCTGTCGACGTGCACGCTGACGACTCCGCGGTCGAGTTTCTCGACCTGGCGGGCGGTGGCGGCCTCGGCGGTGTCGGCGCCGAGTGACGTGGTGAGTCCGGCGCCGACGAGGGCCGCGACGGCCGTGGCCGCCGAGAGGAGCACTCGGCGTCTGCGGTGCCCGCGCGGGAGCGGCTGCGGGGGTGACTGGGGGTGGGACTGCGCGTGCGGGTGCGGGTTCTGCACGGGGCGAACCTCCTGGGAGGACGGGCGGGTTCCGTTCCTCCTCAGTCGCCGCCGCGCGTGACCGAGTTGCCGTATCTTTCGGCCAATTCGGCGACCGTGCGGGCGATCTTCGCGCGCAGCTCGGGCGGTTCGAGCACCTCGATGCCGGTGCCCAGGCGCAGGAACTCGGCGTGGGCGTGGTCGAGGGACTCGATGGGGACCGTGGCCACGGTCCAGCCGTGGTCGTCGGTGCGTGCGCCGACCACTGTCCGCCGGGCGAGTTGTACGCCAGGCGCCAGGCGCACCACCGCCTCGCCCTGCTGGAGCCGGGCGTGGAAGTCGCGCTGGTACGCCGTCCAGTACGTGGTCAGGTCGAAGTCGTCGGGGCGGGTGAACTCTTCGTCCGTGGTGGCGAGTTGGAGGATCTGGTCGACGCGGAAGGTGCGTGGTCCGGGGCCGGCGACGACGTACCAGCGGCCCGCTTTGAGGACCAGTGCGTACGGTTCCAGGCGGCGCTCCACGTCGGTGGGTGCACGCCAGCGACGGTATACAATATTCAGGATACGGTTGTTCCAGACCGCGTCGGCGACCGCGGCCAGGTACGGCGTCTCGTCCCCGTCCGCGTACCATCCCGGCGCGTCAAGGTGGAAGCGCCCGCTGATCCGGTCCGCGTGGGCGCGTAGTTCCGTCGGCAGGGCGGCGCGCACCTTGAGCTGGGCGGCCGCCAGGACGGAGCCGAGACCGAGGTCGGCGGCGGGCCCAGGGGCCCCGGAAAGGAACAGGGCCTGCGCCTCCCCCGCGGTCAGGCCGGTGAGACGGGTGCGGTAGCCGTCGAGGAGCCGGTAGCCGCCGGCATGGCCCGCGTCGCCGTACAGCGGGACACCGGCGGCACTCAGTGCTTCGACGTCCCGGTAGACCGTGCGGACGGAGACCTCCAGTTCCCCGGCGAGCTGAGCGGCGGTCATCCGGCCGCGGGTCTGGAGCAGCAGCAGGATGGACACCAGACGGCTCGACTTCACTGACACAGGATGGCAGTGAAGCGGCCCTAGCGTCGCGTCATGGCTTTCACGGAGAAACTGCTGAGCGTGCCGCCGCCGATCGAGGTGGCAGGGCGGCGCGTCAAGCGCTACCACGTCACCGCGGATTCGGCGGGCATCGCGCCCGACGTGGCGAAGGCGGCGTACGACATCCTGCCGGAGCTGTTGCCGGAGCCGGACGGGACCCCGCCGGCGACGTTCGTGGTGCTGCACCGGGGTGGCGACAACGGCGTCTACCTGAACGCGTACAGCTGGGTGTGGGACAACGTCCTGCACTTCCGGGGCGCCGCGGCGGGCCAGCCCGTCCTCGGCTGCCCGGACGACGACCCCACGCACTTCGTCGCACCAGACCGGCCGTGGATCGGCTGCGTCTGGGAGCTCCCGCCGATCCTGCACGAACGGGACGCCTGGGTACGGCACCTGCTCGCCCCCGAAGTCCCCGATCTGGAGGCCTACTTGGCCGACGCACTGCCGGCCGGAACCACAGGAGACCGCTGACGAGCAGTGCGCACGTCGACTTCCCGCACGGCGAGTGGGCGGTCCGCCACCGTCGCCGCACCGACTTTCCCGGGACGGCGGGACCACGTGGGTGACCGTCTGGCGCAGGGACGTCAGCCGGTCTTGCGGAACGCCAGCACCTCGAACACCGGGTCGGGCCGCGGCCGGTCCTGGTCGGGCAGCGCCTGGAGGCGGTCGGCGAACGGTTCGACGAGCGGATGGCCGGGCGGCAGCCGTGTGAACCAGCCGCGCCGCAGGTCCGCGACCGTACTGCGCGGGCTGCGGCCCTGACCGAGGCCCGGAAAACGGGTCTCCCCCGCCGGATCCAGTCCACAGGCGACCGCATACGACGCAACGGCCGCGCGCGCGTCCCGGGCCGGCCGGCGCGGGCGCGGCGCGAGCACCGCGTCGATGTCGCTGCCCACGTCGTGCGCGGCGGCCTTGTCGACGGTGGTGACGTACACGCCGCCCGGCCGCAGCACGCGCGCGCACTCGGCGACGACGGCCCGGACGTCGCCGGGCCCGTCGAGCAGATGGAGCAGCCACACACTGGTGACGGCGTCGAACGCCCCGCCGGGGAACGGCAGTCGGCGGCCGTCCGCGAGGACGATCGCCCCGGGCAGCCGTACGGCCGCCGTCCGGGCCATCCCGTACGTCAGGTCCGCGCCCGTCACCCGCAGGGCGGGCCGGACCGCCGCCAGACGACGGGTCACGATCCCCGTGCCGCAGGCCACGTCGAGAAGGCGGCGGGCGCCGGCCGGGACCAGGCCGAGAACTGCGCCGGCGGCCGCGGCGGCTCGGGGCTCGCCGCCGCGGGTGGCATCGTAGGCGTCGGCCTCCTTGTCGTAGTCCAGCACCTGCGTCACTGGGCTCCGTGGCCGGGGGCGAGCGCCTCCACTTTCGCCGCGAGTTCGAAGTCCAGCTCGGTGACCGCCCCGCCCACGCTGTGGGTGTTCACCGTCAGGGAGACGGTGTTGTAGCCGAGGGTGAGATCCGAGTGGTGGTCGAGTTCCTCCTGGACCTGGGCGATGTGGACGACCATCGCCGTGGCGGCGAAGTGCGAGCCGAGCCGGTAGGAACGGGCGAGACGGTCGCCGTCGAGCGACCAGCCCGGCAGCTCGGCGAGCCGGTCCTCGATGTCCTTCTGCGACAGCGGTTCGAGGGGCATGACCTCGCTCCTTCGTGGATGTCGGGTGTTCCTCCAGCCTGCCACAGCGGGGCTGCTTCGGCCCTGGTCAGGAGGGTTCCCGGTGGTCAGCCGCGGACACCTCCCAGAGAGGGGATCCCAGGGCCGCCAGGTCGTCGGCGAGCGCGGCGATCGGGGCCCGGCCCTCGACCTGCTCCACCCACGCGTGCGGCAGTCCGACGTCGCCGTGCCGGGCGCCGAGGAGGTTGCCGCAGATGGAGCCGGTGGAGTCGCTGTCGCCGGAGTGGTTGACGGAGAGGAGCAGGGCGTCCTTGACCTCGGGCGTGGCGAGGGCGCAGTAGACACCGATGGCGAGGGCTTCCTCGGCGACCCAGCCCGCTCCGAGGGACTCCACCTTCTCCGCCGTCGGCCCGCCGTGCGCCGCCAGGTCGAGGGCCTGGCGCAGAGCGGCCGAGGTCTCCTCGTGGCCCCGGTGGCGCTCCAGCTCGCGCAGGGCGCGCAGGACCGAGCCTTCGAGGGAGTCCCCGTCGACGATGTGCGCCACGATCGCGGCGAACGCTCCCGCCGCGTAGTAGCCGGTGGGGTGGCCGTGAGTGATCTGGGCGCCGCGGGCGGCCATGGCGAAGGCCGCGTCGGCGCGGTTGACGAGACCGAAGGGGGCCGAGCGCATCACCGCGCCGCAGCCCTTGGAGTCGGGGTTGACCTCACCCGGCTTGCCGTCGAGTTCCAGCCACGGATCGGGGGCGTACATCTGGGCGACCCCGGACAGGCAGGCGTTGCCGGGAGCACGGCGGGAGTACAGCCAGGCCTCGGTGATCAGACCGCCCGCGGGAGCGCCGCTCGGAGCCGGTGCGGCCTGCTCCGGGCCCGGCTTCGTCTGGGTCTCCAGCCACCGCTCGTACGCCCAGCGCAGCAGCACGGCCCAGCTGCCGCCGATGCCCTTCTCCCGCTCCCTCGCGTAGGCCTGCACGAGGGCCTCGACGGTGAACAGGGTCATCTGCGTGTCGTCACTGATGCGGCCGACCACACCGTGCGCGCCGGGCACGAACCCGGTCACCCCGCGCTCACCGTGGGACGCGCGGATCCGGTCCAGGGAGGAGAACTCGACGGGATAGCCGAGGGCGTCGCCGACGGCCCCGCCCAGGAGGCAGCCACGCACTCTGGCGCGGTGGACCGCTGCGGTCTCCAGTGTCTGCTGCTGCGGCCGGCTCATGCGCCCACTCCTCGACTCACCACGGGCGACTGTCCATTGTCTACAGTCGCCCGTTCTTCGACCACGGTATTTCGACCACGGTATTTCGACCAGGGCTGATCGCCGACGGTCGCCGCCATCCCGGCTGCGACCGCCCGTCAACCGTGGCCGTTCCTCGGCTACGGTCGTCCGTATGACCATTCTCGCGTCCGGTTCCGCCGCGCCCGCCGGTACCCCCGCCGACAAGGGGGTGGGCCCACTGCTGCGGGCCTGGCGGGAGCAACGACGGGTCAGTCAGCTGGAGCTGGCGTTGCGCGCCGACTCCTCGGCCCGGCACATCAGCTTCATCGAGACAGGCCGTTCCCGGCCGAGCGAGGAGATGGTGCTGCGGCTGGCCGAACACCTCGACATTCCCGTCCGCGAGCGCAACGCCCTGCTGCTGGCGGCCGGTTACGCCCCGCACTACCCCCAGACCCCGCTGGACGACCCGGCGCTGGACTCCCTGCGCGAAGGCATGGAGCGGTTGATCCAGGGCTACGAGCCGTACCCGGCCCTCGTGGTCGACGCGATGTACAACGTCGTCGCGGCGAACCGGGGCATCCTGATGCTGCTCGACGGCATCCCGGAGTCCCTGCTCGCGCCACCGCTCAACGCCATGCGGCTGACCCTGCATCCGCGGGGCCTGGCATCCCGCATCCGCAACCTCCGTGAGTGGCGCGGGCATCTACTGGCCCAGATGGGCCGACAGATCGCCCTGCACCGTTCGGAGCCGCTGCGGGCGCTGTACGAAGAGGTCGCCGCGTACCCGGTGCCGGAGGCGGCCGCCGAGGCTCTGGGCGGACAGCCGGCCGAGCCCGTCGCCTGCTTCGCGCTGCCGATGCAGATCGAGCACGAGGGACGGACACTGTCGTTCGTCTCGTCCATCTCCACCTTCAACACACCCATGGACGTGACCGTCGCCGAGCTGGCCATCGAGACGCTGCTCCCGGCCGACCCGGCGACGGTCAAGTACCTTCACTCACTGATGTCCTGACGGCTCCTCAGGGCGGTGTACTGCAGCAGGGCGAAGCCGGCGACGGTGAGAGCCTGGAGCACGGTCCACACGGCGCCGGCCGTGGTCGGCGACAGCCACAGGGCCAGGGCGACGAGACTCAGCGCCGCCCAGGCGAGGTTGGCCTCGATCACGGCCCGGACGGGCAGCGCGGCCGGATGGGCGCGGGCCGCCAGGAGGCCGACGGCCGCCGCGTACGCGGTGAGGAAGATCCCGAGTCCGAGGAGCAGCCCCGAGTCGGTTCCGAGGAAACGCCCGAGCGGGCCGGAGGCGGTCAGGTAGGCGAGGCCGTTCGCCCCGGTCACCACGGCGTCCAGGACGAGGAAGCGCCGCAGCTTGGTGTGCGGGTCGGAGCTACGGGCGAGCGCGGCGAGCTGGGTCGCGGACATGACGAATCACCCTCTGTCGAAGTCGAGTGGCAAAACCGGATCCCGGATCCCGGATTTCGAATCCCACATCCCGGATCCCGGATCCCGGATCCCGGATCCCGGATCCCGGATCCCGGGCCGGAGTGCGCCGGCCCGGAACCCGTTGCCACCACGATCCCGTCGGCCGGCGCCCCGGTCGATTACCCCTGAGGTAATCCCGGCGGGGAGGAACGCACACCGTCCCCGCCCCCGCCCCGCCCCGTGGCTTGTCCCCCGGCCCCTGGGACTGATGTGACCGCCATGGAACATGGCACACTGCACGCAAGCTTCGACGCGTAGGGGAGGCGTGGCGTGAGTGAGCGGCGTCCTGCGCCCACCGTGGGTCAGGTGGTGCTCGGCAGACGCCTGCAGGAACTGCGGGAGGCGGCCGGCCTCAAGCGCGAGGAGGCCGCACAGGTTCTGCGGGTGGCCCCGGCGACCGTACGGCGGATGGAAATGGCCGAGGTCGCGCTGAAAATACCGTATGTCCAGGTGCTGTTGGAGACGTACGGTGTCGGCGACGACGAGACGGCCTCCTTCGTGGACCTGGCCGAGGAGGCGAACCGGCCGGGCTGGTGGCAGCGGTTCCACGACGTGCTGCCGGACTGGTTCAGCCTGTACGTGAGCCTGGAGGGTTCCGCCCGGATCATCCGCTCCTACGAACCGCACTTCGTGCCGGGTCTGTTGCAGACCGAGGCGTACGCGCGGGCCGTGATGGAGGCGGGGACGATAGGGCAGGCGGGACCGGAGACGACCGAGCGGCATGTGTCCCTGCGCATGGAGCGGCAGCGGCTGTTGGAGCGCCCGGACCCGCCCCACCTGTGGGTGATCATGGACGAGACGGTGCTGCGGCGGCCGGTGAGCATCCACGGTGAGGTCATGCGCGACCAGTTGGACAGGCTCCTGGAGTTCGCCGAGCGCGACCGGGTCACGCTGCAGGTCGCGGAGTTCGAGGAGGGCCCGCATCCGGGGACGTACGCGCCGTTCTCACTGTTCCGCTTCGGCGAGCCGGAGCTGCCCGACATGGTCTTCACCGAGTACCTGACCGGCGCCCTCTATCTCGACTCCCGCAAGGAGGTCGCGACGCATCTGGAGGTCCTGGACCACATGTCGGCGCGGGCCGCGTCGGCCGAGCGCACCAAGAAGCTGCTCCGGGAGCGCCGCGAGGACTTCTGAGCCCCGCACGGCCCACCCTGCACAGCCCACGGACCACGGCCCACCCCGCACAGCCCACACGGCCCACACGGCCCACATACGCCACCCCCGCACGATCCGACCGCCCCCTGCCCCCCCCAGCCTCCAGCCTCCAGGAGACGACGCCCTATGGCCGGATCCGACGCCACGCCCGTCCGCATCGACACCAGCCGGCCGCACCCGGCCCGGGTGTACGACTGGTGGCTGGGCGGCAAGGACAACTATCCGGTGGACGAGGAACTGGCCCGCCGGATCCTCGCCGTCGACGACACGGTGCTGCGCGGGGCGCGGGCCAACCGCCGGTTCATGCAGCGGGCGACCCGGGTGGCCGCCGAGGCGGGGGTACGGCAGTTCCTGGACATCGGTACCGGCATTCCCACCGAGCCGAACCTGCACCAGGTGGCGCAGGGGGTCGCGCCGGAGTCGAAGGTCGTGTACGCGGACAACGACCCGATCGTGCTCCGGCACGCCCAGGCCCTGCTGCACGGTGCGGCGGAGGGCTCGACCGACTACATCCACGCGGACGTTCGCGACCCGGACACGATCCTGCGGCTGGCGGCGCAGTCCCTGGACTTCGGGCAGCCGGTCGCCCTGTCGCTGGTGGCCCTGACGCACTACCTCGGTGACGCGGCGGACGGCGACGACGTGCACGGCCTGCTGAAGCGCTACGTCGACGTCCTGGCCCCTGGCAGCCATCTGATCCTGTCGCAGGTCACCCCTGACCTGAACCCGGAGGCGATCGGGAAGGCCGCCGAACACTTCCGTCGCAGCGGCACTCCCTTCCACCCGCGTTCGCTCGCCGAGTTCTCGCGCTTCTTCGACGGCCTGGAGCTGCTCGGCCCCGGCGTGATCCCGGTCTCCGGGTGGCGGCCGGAGCCGGAGGACGTGGCGGTACAGGCCGAGGGCATCGTGCCGGTGTACGCGGGGGTCGCCCGTAAGAGATAACTAGGCCGCCCCGTCCGTCTCGCCCCTGCCGCCCCTCGCGCCCCTGCCTTCCTGGTCGCGCTCGTCGTCGACGATCTCCGCGTCCACGACGCCCTCCTCGTCCTGCGGTGAGGTGTGCCGGCCGGCGTCCGTGTCCTCGGTGGGGGTCTGCTGGGCGGCGGACTGGGCGTACATCGCCTGGCCCATCTTCTGGCTGACGGAGGCGAGTTTCTCGACGCCTGTGCGCAGGTCGTTGGTTTCGGCGTTCCGTTCCAGGAGTTGTTTGAGTTCGGTGACGGCGGACTCGACCTCCGCCTTGGTGTCCGCGGGGATCTTGTCGCTGTTCTCGCGGACGAACTTCTCGGTCTGGTAGACGAGTTGTTCGGCCTGGTTGCGGGTCTCCGCCTCCTCGCGGCGTTTGCGGTCCTCCTCGGCGTACTGTTCGGCGTCCCGCATCATGCGGTCGATGTCGTCCTTGGGCAGGGCCGAGCCGCCGGTGACGGTCATCTTCTGTTCACGGCCCGTGGCGAGGTCCTTCGCCGACACGTGCATGATGCCGTTCGCGTCGATGTCGAAGGCCACCTCGATCTGCGGCACGCCCCGAGGCGCGGGCGGCAGGCCCGTGAGGTCGAAGACGCCCAGCTTCTTGTTGTAGGCGGCGATCTCGCGTTCGCCCTGGTAGACCTGGATGCCGACCGAGGGCTGGTTGTCGGTGGCGGTGGTGAAGATCTCCGAACGCCGCGTCGGAATGGTCGTGTTGCGTTCGATGAGCTTGGTCATGATGCCGCCCTTGGTCTCGATGCCGAGGGACAGCGGGGTGACGTCGAGCAGGAGGACGTCCTTGACGTCGCCGCGCAGGACGCCCGCCTGGAGGGCCGCGCCGACGGCGACGACCTCGTCGGGGTTGACGCCCTTGTGCGGGTCCTTGCCGGTGAGTTCCTTGACCAGGTCGGTGACGGCGGGCATGCGGGTGGAGCCGCCGACGAGGATGACGTGGTCGATCGCGGCGAGCTTGATGCCGGCGTCCTTGACCGCCTGGTGGAAGGGGTTCTTGCAGCGTTCGAGGAGGTCGGCGGTCAGCTCCTGGAACTGGGCGCGGGTCAGTTTCTCGTCGAGGTGCAGCGGGCCCTCGGCGGAGGCGGTGACGTAGGGGAGGTTGATCGTGGTCTCGGAGGAGCTGGACAGTTCGATCTTGGCCTTCTCGGCGCCCTCGCGCAGTCGCTGCACGGCCATCTTGTCGTTGCCGAGGTCGACGCCGTACTGGCCCTTGAACTTCTTCACCAGGTACTCGACGACCCGCTGGTCCCAGTCGTCGCCGCCGAGGTGGGTGTCACCGTTCGTCGCCTTGACCTCGATGACCCCGTCGCCGATCTCCAGCAGCGACACGTCGAAGGTGCCGCCGCCGAGGTCGAAGACCAGGACGGTCTGCTCCTCGCCCCGGTCCAGACCGTAGGCGAGGGCGGCGGCCGTCGGCTCGTTGATGATCCTGAGCACCTTCAGGCCGGCGATCTCGCCGGCCTCCTTGGTGGCCTGGCGCTGGGCGTCGTCGAAGTAGGCGGGGACGGTGATCACCGCGTCGGTGACGTCCTCGCCGAGGTAGGACTCGGCGTCCCGCTTCAGCTTCTGCAGCACCCGCGCCGACAGTTCCTGCGCCCGGTAGCGGGTGCCGTCGACGGCGCCCTGATCGGGGAAGCGCCAGGTCACGTCGCCCATGTGGCGCTTCATGGATCGCGCGGTGCGCTCGACGTTCGTCACGGCCTGCCGTTTGGCGACCTCGCCGACGAGCACCTCGCCGTTCTTGGCGAAGGCCACGACCGACGGTGTGGTCCTTGCCCCCTCCGCGTTCGCGACGACGGTGGGGTCGCCGCCCTCCAGCACGGCCACCACCGAGTTCGTGGTCCCGAGATCGATTCCGACCGCACGTCCCATCGCTGTCCCCTTCCGCCAGGGAGCCTCCCGCACTCCAGCACAAAACTTGAGTGCGTATCTGTCAATGGGTGGTTTCCGGTCAGTGGGGGCTCCTTCACACGGACGGGTACCCCAGTCGGCGCTCGTCCTGCCGTCCGCCCCTCAGGGCGACCGCCCGCCGGGGCCGGTCGGTGACCAGGACGTCCACGCGCTGGTCCGCGAGGAACGCGCGCATCGGGGCGTCCTCGTTGACCGTCCACACCATGGTGTGGAGGCCGTGCCGGGCCGCCTCGCGCAGGACGTTCACGCGTGCCAGCCCCTGGTGCACGGCGACCCCGGTCGCGCCGCAGGCGCGGACCCGCCGCATGGGCAGCAGCTCGCTGAGCCGGGTCCCGGGCAGCCGGGCCGGGCCGACGTCCCTGCGGTCGCGGCCCAGGGACAGGGCGGTGCGTACGGCGGGGAACGCCCGTCTGATGGCGGCGACGGAGGCGTCCTCCAGGGTCGTGGCGACGAAGCCGTCCATGCCGAGCAGGGCGATCGCCCGGTCGATCAGTTCGCGCTCGTGGCCCGTTTCCTTCAGGTCCAGGTGCCCCACGAGCTTCCCGGCGATCAGGTCCATGACCTCGTCGACCACCGGCACGGCGTACCCGGCGCGCTCGCTGAGCTCGGCGTGCGTGATCCGGGACAGGAGCGGCCCGGTGTGCGCGACCCGGGGGTCGTGGTAGACGACGAAGACGCCGTCGGCGGTACGCCGGATGTCGAACTCGACGTACTCCGCGCCGGACCCGATGGCGTCCTCGTACGCCGCCCAGGTGGCGGCGGCGGCGCGTTCGGATCCTCCCCGGTGGGCCGATACGGCGGGTCGTCGCGGCATGGTCAGGTCACCTTCCGCAGGCGCATGGTCGGGTCAGCTCCCGGAGGCGGATCGGGGCGGGGGCACCGGTGCGGGCGGGCCGCCGTCGGGCGGTGACAGGAGGGTGCCGGAGCGTCGGCTGACCCGCCTGAGCAGCACGTATCCGATCACGACGAGGACCACGAAGGGAAGCCAGGCCAGCGCGTACGCCGTGCCGTACGCGGAGAGGTCGAAGATGGAGCGGTCGGCGTCGACGTTCGTGCCGTTGATCCCGAAGAAGGTCAGCAGCAGGGTCGGCGGCAGGGCGATGAGGGTGGCCGCGGCGACGAGGGCGGAGACGGTGCGGTCGCGGCGGTCGTCGCGCTCGGCGAGTGCGGCGTCCAGGGCCGCGGAGCGGGCGCTGATCACGGAGGTGAGGCGCTCGACCATGCGGGCCGAGTTGTCGAGGCTGTCGCGGATGCCGAGGGCGTCGCGCAGCGAGGACTGGAAGCTCTCCATGAGCATCTCGGGGATCAGCAGGCTGTCGACGTAGGCCTCGACGCCGAAGGCCAGGTCCAGTTGCAGTTCGTTGACGCCCGCGGAGAGGCGGGAGATGAGGGAGCGGACCTCGTACGGCGAGTCCGTCAGGGCCCGTTCGTTGGCCCGCATCGTCTCGAAGGCGGCGAGGCGGGTGCGCTGGAGGACGGCGAGCGCGGAGATCATGCCGAGTGCGACCAGGGTCAGGCCGTTCTCCACGTGCGGGGCCCAGCCGGCCTGGACGGACACGCCGCGGCCGTGGGAGGAGAGGGTGAGGCCGTGCTCGCGCAGGTTGGGCGGCGTGGTGGCGTCGAGGTCGGCGGTGTGGGTCGCCGGCATCCTGCCGCGGTAGACGATCTCGTTGAGCAGGGCGGGCCGGCGGGCTGAGCCCTCATCGGTCCCGTCGGTCCCGTCGCCGTCGGCGAGCAGGTCGTGCAGTAACCGGCCGCCGGGGAAGACGAGTTGGTGCACGTTCTGGCCGTGGGCGAGCGGTGTCGGCAGAGCGAGCCGCTCGTTCAGCACGTCCAGCAGCGGTCTGCCGCCCAGGCGGATGCGTTCGCGGTGGAAGCAGGTGTCGGCGAGCCAGGCGGCGAGGGCGGCGGGCTCGGTGTCGGCGGCGAAGCCGCAGTCCAGGAGCAGGGTCACGTCGCCGCGCGGGGTGGCGACGACCATGATGTCGACCGTGGCGAGTTGCAGGCCGTGGCTGCCGTGCGGCAGGTGGAGGTCGTCCGGTGCGGCGGGTACGGCCAGGACCGGTACCGGGAGCACCTTCTCGCTGGACCTCAGGTGCGGTTCGAAGCGGCCGAAGTCGTAGCGGTCGACCAGGGCGCCGGGTGGGGAGTCGCCCGGGCGCATCCGGCCCGCCAGGCTGAACAGCAGTACCGCGCGGGTGAGTTCGCGTGTGGCGGAGTCGAGTGCCGTCGACCCGCTCGATGTTCCCGGCCCCATCACGTCCCTTTCGCCACCGTCATCCTGATACCCCTGCCCCGGGTCACGAACCGACCGTCGCGGGGGGGGCGCCCCCG
>NZ_JBXEJE010000005.1:132848-178053 GCF_056820935.1 Streptomyces sp. Q2
ACGGTCGTGGTGTGCGGGTCCGGTCAGGCGAGCTTCGCGGACAGGGTGATCGGTACGGCCTTCAGGGCCTGGCTGACGGGGCAGTTCACCTTGGCGTCCTCGGCGGCGGCGAGGAAGCCGTCCTCGTCCAGGCCCGGCACGGTGCCCTCGACGGTGAGGTGGATGCCGGTGATGCCCTCTCCTGGCTGGAAGGTGACGTCGGCGGAGGTGACGAGCTTGGTGGGCGGGGTGCCGGCCCCGGCCAGGGCGTGCGAGAACGCCATGGAGAAGCAGCTGGAGTGGGCGGCCGCGATCAGCTCCTCGGGGCTGGTCTTGCCGTTCGCCTCCTGCGTGCGAGCAGCCCACGTCACCGGCTGCTCGTCGATGGCGCCGGAGGAGTCGAAGGTGACGACTCCGTTGCCCTCGAGCAGGTTGCCTTCCCAGACGGTGTGTGCGGAGCGCGTGGTTGCCACGGTCATTCCTTTCCTGTGGTCCCGAATCCGAGTTTCGGACTCCATACGATCACACTCCGGCTCAGCTCACCCGGAAGACCGGTCCGCGGACGCTGAACGGCAGCCGCGCCCCCTGCGGGATCAGGTAGGCGTGCTCGCGCCGCACCCGCAGGACGTCGCACCAGCCGTCGGTGATCACCAGGATGGGTGCGGCGGGCGGGAAGTCGTCGGCGCGGTGCAGCAGGTCGATGCCGGGCTGCAGCACGGTGCCGCCCCGGCCGTGCACCCGCACCCGGCCGGCGATGTCCGTGACCGGCAGGTAGCCGGCGTCGTGCGGGGCGGCGTCGCAGAACACGACCCGGGCGGCCGGTACGTCGCGGGCCTCGGCGTACGAGGCGATCGCGCCCAGCGCCTTGCCGAGCAGGGTCCGGTCCATGGAGCCGGAGGTGTCGAGGACGACGCCGAAGGTGCAGCGGGCGATCTCCTCGGGCGGGAAGTACCGTCCCGCGCGCGGGATGTCGGGGGTGGCCGCCTGGCGGCGGGAGGGACGCGCGAACGACCGCACCGGCTCCGGACGGGGCACGAACTCGTCGAACCAGCGGGCCAGTCGCGCGTCCCAGGGCAGCGGCGGGTGGCTGAGGGCGCGGATCTCCTGGACCAGGCCGCCGGGCAGGAAACCGCGGTCCTGCCCTTGGTGCAGGTCGAGGCCGTGGGCGAGGCCGCGCCGGTAGAACTCGTCGAGGTCGACGCATTCGCCGGGCGGGCGGAGCGGGCCGCCCAGGATGTCGCCGCGGCCCTTGCCGCGCAGCGTGGACAGGCGGCGCATCCGCCGCAGGTCGACGGCGATGCGGTCGTAGACCTCCTCCGCGGACAGGCCGGTCAGTTCCGGGTCGTGGAGCAGGCCCGCGGGCATGGTGCCGACCTGCATCTCGGTCAGCCAGCCGTTGATGACGTAGTCGCAGGCGACGTTGAAGAGGTACGGGTCGCGGGTGCCGCAGCGGTCGCCGTGCCGCAGGGCCGCGTGCAGCATCTCGTGCGCGAGGACGAACCGCCATTCCTCGTCGTCCAGTTCGCGCAGGGGGTTCACGTAGATCTCCCCCGCCTCGGCGTTCACCGCGGCGACGGAGATGCCGTGGGCGCGGGCGAGTTCGGCGTCGGCGACGAGTCGGATGCCGGCCGCGATGCCGCCCAGCAGCGGGTAGGAGGACACGAACCAGCTCAACGCCCGTTCCCAGGGCCGCAGTCGGGTGGGGCCGCCGGTCATGGAGTCGCGGCGGCCGCCCGCCAGGTCGAGGGCGGTGGACAGGGTGCGGGTCAGGGCGGTCGCGAACGCCGCCTGCCAGTCGGGCACGTGCGGGTCCCACTTGCTCCAGGGCACCAGGAGCTGGTCGGCCTCTCCGCCCGCCGTACCGCAGTGCTCGTACGCGCCCGGGATGCCGGCTCGCCGCCAGCCGGCGGCGAGCTGCTCCTCGTCACCGCCGGGGTAGGACGGCGGCAGATGGTCCGGCGCCCGGCCTACGGGAGAGGTCAGCAGGAAGCGGTTGACGACCGTGCAGCGGGCGGCGAGGTCGTGGCGGTCGGGCTGGACGCGCTCGCCGTGGGCGGCGGGGACGTGGCCGAAGCCGAGGTGGAGGAGGGCGTGGGCGATGGCCCAGGCCCAGGCGTCGGGCTCCGCGAGGCGGGTGGGGTGCAGGTGCACCCGGCCGTTGGAGGTGACGCGGGCGAGGCCGTCCCGGGGAGCCAGCTCGCACTCCTCGTCGCGGCACGTCGTGGCGTCGATCGCGGCGAGCGCCGGGTTCGCCCGCACCAGCCGCAGGCCCTCGGCGCACGCCTCGGCGGCCGGGTCCCTCCTGGGCATGGCCCGCTTGCCGCCTCGGCTCATCGGCGGGCCTCCACCAGCCGGGGCATGTCGCGGGCCGCCTCGATGAGGAACCAGGCGGGCAGGAGGGGGTTGCCGTCGGCGTCGGAGGCGATGACGCTCTGGGCGACCTCCACGGAGATCTCGGCGAGCTGCACGAGCAGGGACTTGGCGCGGTAGGCGGTCTGGCGGCCGTTCGCCGACATGTGTTCCTTGCCGGCCGGGAGTTCCTTGATCAGGCGGCCGCGGAAGGACTCGGCGAGGTAGTAGAGCAGGTCGCGGTCCTCCATGCGGTTCGGCCAGCGGGCGTCGCCGCGCAGGATCGCCTCGATGCCGAACCGGCTGCGGACGATCTTGACGTAGCCGCAGAAGGCGGTCGCGTGCGCGGGCGTCAGCGTGCCGTGCGCGAGGACCTTCAGGGTCTCCTCGTCGAGGCCCTGGCCGAAGGAGTGCAGGGCGTCGGAGAGCATGTGCCAGGACCGGGGTGTGGAGAAGGGTTCCTCGGTCTTCGGCGGCTTGGACCACAGGTGGTCGGGCCGGTTGGTGAGGTGGTCGAGGATCCACGGGTGGATGCCGTTGCCCGCCGCCCAGACGAGCCAGTCCTTGGCGGAGGCCTCCAGGTGCACGTGGGTGAGGCGGTTGACGAGGGCGGAGGCGATCGGGCGGGCCAGCGCGTTGTCGGTGGCGCGGTTGCCGGCGCCGATGACGATGGAGCCCTCGGGGAGCTCGTAGGTGCCGATACGGCGGTCCAGGATCAGCGAGTAGAACGCCTTCTGCACGTCCGGCGTGGCCGCGTTCAGCTCGTCCAGGAACAGGCAGTACGGCTCGGCGCGGGCGATGGTCTCGGGCGGGCAGAACACCGAACGGCCGTCGCGGATCTGGGGGACGCCGATGAGGTCCTCGGGGGCGAGCTGGGTGCCGAGCAGGCTCACGCACTCGAGGCCCAGTGAGTCGGCGAAGTCCCGCACCAGGGAGGACTTTCCGATGCCGGGGGCGCCCCAGACGAAGACCGGCCGCACGGTGGCGAGGCCGAGCAGCAGCTCGGGGAGGCGGGAGGGCGTGACGGTGACGGCTGCCTGCAAGTAGCGGCTCCTGGAGGGATGTTCGAGAAGGGCGCGCCGGTGTGCGGCGTCCGGTACGGACAGTGTGGGCGCGGCGGCCCGCGGGCGCAGCCCATTTTCCGGGGCCCGGTGTCGGCGTCGTGGCACCGCGGCCGCCTTCGGGCGGGGCGCGGGCAGGCGTGCTCGGTGACCGGCGGCGGGAGGCCGGCAACGCGCGGGGGGTTCAGGCGGCGCTTCGGTCCTGGCCCGCCGCCAGCGGTACCTGAGGGCCGTCCGTCTCGCGCAGCCAGCGGCGCAGCACCCGGTGGATGTGCTCGGCTCCGGCGAGGTGCGTGCCGTCCTCGGCGGGTGCGGACAGGGCGAGCGGCGACAGCAGGAAGGCCTTGGCCTGGGCGCCGCCGAGGCCGCCGTGCGAGCCGATCTGTTCCTCGAAGGCGAGGACTTCGCCGTCGGCGGGGTCGTACCAGGAGTTGACCATGATGTCGGCGGTGTGCGGGAAGGAGTGCGTGCGGCGGACGGCGTCGGCGGCGCCGGGCCCGAAGTCGGCGAGCGGGCCGGGGTTGTCGTCGAGTTCGTCCAGGGGGATCTCGGTGCCGAACGGGCCGAGGACGACTCCGCCGTGCTCCTCGCTGCGCACCAGCAGGAAGCCGATGCCGGGGTGGTTGGCGAGGGTGGTCAGCAGGGCGGGGTGGCGGGCGTCGATCTCCTCCTTGCTCATCCGGTGCGCAACGTCCGGGAAGGAGACCAGGCCGAGGTTGCCGGAGGCCAGCACGATGGGCTCCGAGCGGGGGCCGGTGGGGCGGTACTGTTCGCCGCCCTCCTCGACGGGCCGGTGCAGTGCGGTGCGTACGGCCGCGCGGGCCTCGGCGCCGCTGTGGGTGCGCCGGGCCTTGCGGGGCACGGGCAGCCCGCAGCCGGCCCGGACCAGGTCGCCGAGGGTGAGGCCGTAGCGGGTGCGGAAGGTCTCGCCGGGGCTCTGGCCGTGGTCGGACAGGACGACGATGCGGTACGGGCGCGGGGCGTGCTCGGTGACGTTCTCGATCAGGGCGAGGGAGCGGTCGAGGCGTTCGAGGACCTTGAGGGCGTCGCGGCTGGTCGGCCCGGAGTGGTGGGCCACTTCGTCGTACGCGACGAGGTCGGCGTAGACGGCGGTGCGGCCGGCGAGCATGTCGCCCGTCACCGCGGCGACGACGACGTCGCGTTCGACGACGGTCGCGAAGGCGCGGATGAAGGGGTAGAGGCCGCCGCGTCCCACGCGCGGGCGGACCTTGCGGGCGCGGGCCCGGGTGGACTGGGCGATCTCGCGGCCGGCTTCGGCGACGAAGGACATGGCGGTGCGCACGGCGTTGGCCGGGTCGGAGAAGTAGGCGAAGTAGCCCGCCCTGGAGCGGTTCTCGCGGCTGCGGCGGCGGGTCGCGATGGACAGGACGAGGGCCTGTTCGTCGGCGCCGCCGGAGAAGAGGTTGCCGCGGCTGGCGCCGTCGGCGCCGAGCAGTCCGCCGTCGCCGGTGGCCTCGACGGCGCGGCGCTGGAGTTCGGCGGCGCTGGTGGGGCGGTTGCAGACCATGACCTCGCCGCGGTCCTTCTCGTACCAGCGGAAGGCGGGCACGTCGTGGTTGCTGCCGTGCAGGATGCCGAGCTGGCTGGCGCCGGTCTGGCTGGACCAGTCGGTGCGCCACTCGGTGAGCCGGTGGGTGGGCCGGCCCCGGCCGCCGCCCCCGCCGGCGTTGTCGCCGGTGCCGAGCCAGCGGGCGACGGTGGGCATCAGGCCCTGGCCGACCGCGTCGAGCAGGATGCCGTGGCCGACGCCGTCGAGCTGGAGGAAGACGGTGCCGGGGGTGGCCGGGCAGGCCGGGGCGCCGCCTCTGCGGCGGCGGTCGGCGAGGCGGTACAGGCGGCGCCGGTAGGCGTCGTCGTCGCGCACGGCGAGTGTGGCGCCGGTGGCGGAGGCGACGGCCGACATCACGGCGGCGACGACGACCGCGGTCTCCGGGGCGGCGTCACCCTGCTCGGCCGGGTTCAGCCGCAGGGCGAGCAGCAGCAGCGCACCGTTGAGGAAGAAGACCAGCAGGCCCAGCACCAGGGCGGGGACGAGCAGCAGGAGGCGTACCAGGAGGGGCCAGAACAGGGCCGACAGCAGACCGAAGGCGCCCGCCCCGAACGCGGCGGTGACGGCGATCCGGGTGGCGCTGTCGCCGTCGGGGGACTGGAGCCTGAAGTCCGGCAGGATGCCTGCCAGGACGAGCATCGTGAGGGTGGAGACGGCCCACACGGCGACGCTCCGCCCGACCTGACTGGCGACCCGCCGCCAACGCCCTCCACGCACGCCCTGCACACCTCACGTCCCGGCCCGGCCCGTCATCGGTGCGGGCCCGGGGCAAGCCTGTCATACGGGTCTGTCCGAGCGGCCTGCCCGGCGGGGCTAGCGCCCGTCGTACCCGGCTGTCGGCATGGACAGTCTCCGGTGCACCCGGGCTTTCATCTGGGCGTCGTACGACGGTTCCGCGCGTCCCACCGTCTCGACCCGCACCCCGCGGCGCGTGCACTCGGCGGTGAACTCGTCGACCGACGACAGGGCGCTGTGCAGGACGCGCAGGCTCGGGGCGACGAACACGTCGCGGCCGGGCCGGACGCCCTCCCACAGGACGCCGTGGTCGGGCCGGAGCCCGCACACGAGGAGTTCCCGGGTGACGACGTAGCCGCGTTCGGCGGCCCAGCGGGCGCACATCGCGTGCTGGCTGCGGGAGTCCACCAGGAAGGGGTCGTCGTCGAGCGCCTCCAGGGGCGTCAGGCTGGCGATCGCCGTGACACGCAACGGCGGGCGCGTGCCCGAGGCACCGCGAACCTCTCCCATGGAGTCCCCCCTCACCTCCGGGTTTCGCCGCCGACCCTACTCCTGCCCGTAGGCTTCGGGGAGTCGCGCGAAGGAGGCAAAGAGGTGCCGGTGGAGATCACCTGGTGGGGTCACGCCACGTGCACGGTCACGGACTCGGACGTTCGTGTGCTCACCGACCCTCTGTTCGCCCGCCGCCTCGCTCATCTGCGGCGCCGTCGCGGGGCGTTGCCGCCGCCCGGCGCCTGGCGTGCGGACGTCGCGCTGGTGTCCCATCTGCACGCCGACCATCTGCACGTGCCCTCGCTGGCGCGGCTGGCACCGGGCACGCGCCTGCTCGTGCCCCGGGGCGCACCACGGTCGGTGCCGGGGCTGCGCCGGCTCGCGCATCTGAGGGTGAGCGAGGTGGCTCCCGGGGACGAGACGAGAATCGGCGACCTGCTGGTGCGGGTCGTGCCGGCCCGGCACGACGGCAGGCGGCTGCCGCTCGGGCCGCACCACTCCCCCGCCCTCGGCTTCGTCGTGGAGGGCGAGGGCCGGACGTACTTCGCCGGGGACACCGGCCTGTTCGACGAGATGGCGAAGGAGGTCGGCCCGGTCGACGTGGCGTTGCTGCCGGTGGGCGGCTGGGGCCCCTACCTCGGCGAGGGGCACCTGGACGCGGGGCGGGCCGCGGAGGCGCTGGCCCGGCTGGCGCCGCGCAGTGCGGTGCCCGTGCACTACGGGACGTACTGGCCGATCGGGATGGACGCGGTGCGTCCGCACGAGTTCCACACGCCGGGCGACGAGTTCGTGCGCCTCGCGGCCCAGCGGGCGCCGCGGGTGTCGGTGCACCGGCTCGGGCACGGGGAGAGTGTGCGGCTGGAGGCCGCCCGGTGACGTGGCTCGCGGCCGTCTCGACCGGTGTGACGCCGGAGTCCACCCAGCAGGCGATCGGCTATCCGACGCTGTTCGTGCTGGTGCTGCTCGGGGCGCTGATACCGGTGGTGCCGACGGGGGCGCTGGTGAGTTCGGCGGCCGTGGTGGCCTTTCACCAGACGGCGCCGTTCGCGTTGGCGCTGGTGTTCGTGACGGCCTCGGCGGCCGCGTTCCTCGGTGACATCACCCTGTACTGGCTGGGGCGGCGCGGCATGCGCTCGAAGAACGGCTCGCGCTGGCTGGAGGCGATCCGCTCGCGTGCGCCCGAGGACCGGCTCGCTCAGGCCCAGGCGAAGCTGGCCGGTCACGGGGTGGCGGTCCTGGTGCTGTCCCGGCTGGTGCCGGCCGGCCGGATCCCGGTCATGCTGGCCTGCCTGATGGCGAAGTGGCCGATGCGCCGCTTCGCCCGCGGCAACCTCCCGGCCTGCCTGGCCTGGGCGGTGACGTACCAGCTGATCGGGATCCTGGGCGGATCGCTGTTCAGCGAGCCCTGGCAGGGCGTGCTCGCGGCGGTCGCGCTGACCGTGGTGATCAGCGCGGCGCCGAGTGTGTGGAAGCGGGTCCGCCGTCCCGCGAAGGCCTAGGGCCCCTCGTCGAGGATCCGGGAGCCTCCCACCGGCAGGTCCCACAGGTCCTCGCGGTGCAGGGCCGCCTTCTCCCAGGCCGCCCGGACCCGGGTGAGCGGTTCGAGCACCGGCTCCGCGGACAGCACGAACGTCGCCCAGTGCATGGGGGCCATGCGCCGTGCCCCGAGGTCCCGCGCGGCGCGCACCGCCTCTTCCGGGTCGCAGTGGACGTCGCTGAGCCACCAGCGGGGGTCGTAGGCGCCGATGGGCAGCAGGGCGAGGTCGATGCCGGGGTAGCGCTGTCCGATGCGGGTGAACCAGTGGCCGTATCCCGTGTCGCCCGCGAAGTAGACGCGCTGTCCGTCGGGATCGGTGAGCACCCAGCCGCCCCACAGGGTGCGGCAGGTGTCAGTGAGGGAGCGCTTGGACCAGTGGTGGGCGGGCACGAAGTCGAGGCGGACGCCGTGCAGTTCGGCCGCCTCCCACCAGTCCAGCTCCGTGACGTTCGTGAAGCGGCGGCGGTGGAACCAGCGGGCCAGCCCGGCCGGCACGAACACCGGGGTCTCGCGCGGGAGTCGGCGCAGGGTGGGGGCGTCCAGGTGGTCGTAGTGGTTGTGGCTGATGACGACGGCGTCGATGCGCGGCAGGTCGCTCCAGGCGATGCCGACGGGGGTGATGCGGGCCGGGGTGCCGAGGATGCGGCGGGACCAGACCGGGTCGGTGAGGACGGTCAGACCGCCGATCCGCACCACCCAACTGGCGTGCCCCGCCCAGGAGACGGCGATGGTGCGCGCGTCCACGCGGGGCAGCGGGGCCGGTGCGAAGGGCAGCCGGGGGATGTCCGCGAGGCCCTCGCGGCCGGGGCGGATGGAGCCCTCGCGGGCGAAGCGGGCCATCGACTTCAGGTCGGGCAGCGGGGCGGTCAGCCGGTCGTGGAAGGAGCGCGGCCACACCCGGCGTTCGCCGAGCGGCCTCGGGGCGGGGAGGGACACGAAGGAGGAGGCAGGCGTGAGGGAGGACGGGGCCGCCGGGGCGTCGGTGTCGTGGTCGGGGGTGCTCGTGGTCGACTCTGACTGCTGCGTCATCGAGGAGGCTCCCATCGCTGAGCGTCGTCGCGGAGATCGTCGAAGACCGATTCCAGGAGGACCAACGCGCGTCGCACGTGGGGCAGTTCCAACGGCGAAGGTGAACCGAGGCAGGTGGCGTTCTCCTCGTCGGTGCCGCCCAGCAGCGGGCCCGTGGACAGCCGCACGCGCAGCGCCCCGAGGTCGTCGCCGAAGCGGTGGCCGCCCGGTGCGGGCATGCCGAGCCGGGCGGTGAGGTAGTCCTCCAGTTCCTGGGCGTCGCCGATGCCGTGCCCGGTGAGCGCGGTGCGCAGCGGACCGAGGTCGACGTAGAGGTGGCGGCCGGCCTGCGGGGGCAGGGCCAGGGCTCCCGCCGTGACGACGGCCGTGTGCGCGGCGGCGGCCACGCGCGCGTGCAGGCGTACGGCGGCTGCGACGCGGGCCCTCACCGGCTCGGGTTCCGTCAGGGCGTACGTGGCGGCGGCGGCGACCGGGGCGGCGACGCGGGCGCCGAGCGCGGTGAGCACGTCGAGCACACGCGCGCGCAGGGCGTCGCCGGCCTCGCCCTCGGGGAAGCGGGCGACGGCGGCCGGCCAGCCGGTGGGCAGCAGGGCGCCGGCCAGGTCGGTGACGACGGTGACCTGGGCGGGCAGCATCTCGGCCGGGCTGACCAGGACGGTGTCGTGCGGGAGGTGCAGGGTGTCGCGCCAGGTCTCGTCGCTGACCAGGTGCAGGTTCTCCGCCGCGGCGGCCTCGAGGGACTCGTGCAGCAGCTCGGGCGGGGCCACGGTGGCGGTCGGGTCGTCGGCGACGGAGAGTACGAGCAGCCGCGGGTCCCCGCCTTCCTCACGGACCCGGCGGACGGTCTCCAGGAGGGCGTACGAGTCCGGGACCCCGCCGCATTCCGCCGGTGTCGCGACATGGAAGGCGGGTCTTCCCAGCAGGCGTGCGTACGGCGCCCACCAGGCGGCGCAGGGGCGCGGCACCAGGACGTCCCCGCCGAGGGCGGCGGTCAGCGCGAGCAGCAGGGACGGCGAGCCGGGGGCGGCGACCACGCGGTCGGGTTCGGTGGGCAGGCCCCGCCGGTCCCAGTAGCCGCACGCCGCCTCCAGAAGGGGCCTGCCGCCGCCGACCGGTTCGCTGCCGGCGCGGCCCGCGGCCGCGGCCAGTACGGCGGACAGCTCGGGCAGCACGGGCAGCCCGTCCTCGGGAAGCGGTGGCCCGAAGCGGACGGGGCCGTGGCCTTCCGGGTCCGTCCGCGGCATGCGTACCTCCGGGGTGGGGGGCTTCTCTCTTCTGCAGTGGTCTTCGCCCGGACGGGTCGGGTGGCTCGTGCGGTGCGGGTGGTGCCCTCGGTCTGTGACTACCCCGACAGGCGCCGTGGCATGGGCGTCGATCCGGGTTGCGCGGGTCACACGGCGGCTACGGCGGTGTCAGTCGTCGGTGGCGGGTCCCTTCCGGCGCAGCCGGTACACGGCGCCGCCGAGCGCCCCCGCGATCAGCAGGCCGCCGGCGGCCAGGGCGGGCACCGAGTCGGTGAAGGTGCCGCCTTCGCCGGCCCGCACGCCGCGCTGGACGACGGCGCCGCCGCAGGAGTCGGTGTGCGACTCGACGCAGGCGGCGGTGGGCAGGCAGGAGTCGGTGTGCGGCTCGACGCAGGCCGGGGTCGGAGGGCAGGAGCCGGTGTGCGCGTCGTCGCAGGGGCTGGTGGAGGCGCAGGAGTCGCCGTGGGATTCGGTGCCGCACTGCTTGCCGCTCCCGTGGGACACCGTGAACGTGGCGCTCCACTGCGCGCCTTTCCCGCCCGGTGCCGCGGGGCAGGTGCCGTCGACGGTCCACGCGGAGTCCTGGCCGACCCCGTCGACGGCGCCTTCGAGGCTTTCCGCGGGGGCGATCTCGGCGGTGGCGCTGTAGGCGGGGCCGGAGAGTTCGTCGTCGCCGCCGGAGACCAGCCGCAGGGGGAGGGTGCCCGTCTCGAAGGCCTCGGAGGTGGCGTCGATCGTGTCGGGCGGTGAGCCGCCGGTCGGGTCGCAGGTGACGGAGACGGTGACGCTGCCGCCCGGGGAGACGCTGCTCGGTGCGACCTCGGCGGCCGGCTCCGCGAGGGCGGCCGGTACGGCGATGCCCAGGACGGCACCGGCCAGGACGGCGGCGGACAGGGCACGGGCGCTGCGGCGCATGGGGAGGGCTCCTTCGGCCGACGGCTGCGGGGGCACGACCGCCGTGTCCCCGCCCCCATCACAGCCCGCCCTCGGCTCGGTCGCGCGCGGCCGGACACCATTCGCGCGACGGGGACCGCCGAGCGGGTGACACCGCGAGGCCCCCTCGCCCTCGCGGTGTCAGGCGGCGGTGTCCCGCATGATCTGTTCCCTCATCCGCCCGCAGCAGCGGCTGATCAGCCGGGACACGTGCATCTGCGAGATGCCCAGCTGCTCGGCGATCCGGCTCTGTGTCATGTCCCCGAAGAACCGCATGTAGAGGATCGCCCGCTCACGCTCGGGCAGGGCGGCCAGCCGGGGCTTGACCGCCTCGCGGTCCACGACCGTGTCCAGCGCGGGGTCGGGCGAGCCCAGCGCGTCGCTGAGCGAGTAGCCGTCCTCGCTGCCGGGCAGCTCCGCGTCCAGGGAGAGCGCGGTGAAGCTCTCCAAGGCCTCCAGGCCCGCCCGGACGTCCTCCTCGCTGAGGTCGGCGTACTCGGCGATCTCCGCGACGGTGGGCCGGCGGCCCGGGATGCTCTGGGACAGGTCCTGGCTGGCGAAGCGGACCCGGTTGCGCAGGTCCTGGACGCGGCGCGGCACGTGCAGGGTCCACATGTGGTCGCGGAAATGCCGCTTGATCTCGCCGGTGATGGTGGGCACGGCGTAGCTCTCGAAGGCGTTGCCGAGTTCGGGGTCGTACCGGTCGACGGCCTTGACCAGGCCGAGGGCCGCGACCTGGCGCAGGTCGTCGAGGCTCTCGCCGCGGCTGCGGAAGCGGCCGGCGAGCCGATCGGCCATGGGCAGCCAGGCCTCGACGATCTGGCCGCGGAGGGTGTCGCGCCGCGGGCCGGGGGCGAGCTCGGCGAGCGTGCGGAACGCCTCTGCCGTGTCGGGTGCGTCGTCGTGCGGGTGCTTCGCGCTCACTTTGGTGGACATGGTGCGTCGCAACTCCCTGGGAGGGGTCCTCTGGGATGGACGGTCACCGTGGGGAGGGGGCGTCCGCGGTGCGGACGGACGCGGCCGTGGCGGCGTCCCGCCGCTCCCACGGACGTGCCTCCGGTCCGAAGCACTGCCAGTGCGCCTGCCCCCGGCCCCCGGACGCAAACACCGGGCAGGTTTTCCGTGGACGCGCAGGGTGACTCGTAGGGGTGCTGCCTGTGTCACCCATGACCGGGAGGTCCGTACATGAGCACCAAGGTCTCCGACCACGTCCTGGAGCGGTTGCGGGAGTGGGGTGTGGAGCACGTCTTCGGCTATCCCGGCGACGGCATCAACGGCCTGCTCGCCGCCTGGGGGCGGGCCGACAACCAGCCCCGCTTCGTCCAGTCCCGGCACGAGGAGATGTCCGCGTTCCAGGCGGTCGGCTACGCCAAGTTCAGCGGTCGGATCGGAGTGTGCGCGGCGACCTCGGGGCCCGGCGCGATCCATCTCCTGAACGGCCTGTACGACGCCAAGCTCGACCACGTGCCGGTGCTGGCGATCGTCGGCCAGACGCACCGCACCGCGATGGGCGGCTCCTACCAGCAGGAGGTGGACCTGCACTCCCTGTTCAAGGACGTCGCCTCGGAGTTCGTGGAGACGGTGACGGTCCCCGAGCAGCTGCCGAACGTGCTGGACCGGGCGATCCGTACCGCGTACGCCCGCCGCTGTCCGACGGCGATCATCATCCCGGGCGATGTGCAGGAGCTCGACTACTCGCCGCCCACGCACGAGTTCAAGATGGTGCCCTCCAGCCTGGACCTCGGTTCCTGGACGTCGGTTCCGTCCGACGAGTCCCTCAGGCGGGCGGCGGAGATCCTCAACGCCGGGGACAAGCCGGCGATCCTGGTCGGTCAGGGCGCGTCCGGCGCGCGGGCCGAGGTGGAGCACATCGCCGAGCTGCTCGGCGCGGGCGTCGCCAAGGCGCTGCTCGGCAAGGACGCCCTGAGCGACGAACTGCCGTACGTCACCGGCTCGATCGGGCTGCTCGGGACGCGTCCGTCGTACGAGCTGATGCGGGACTGCGACACCCTGCTGACCATCGGGTCGTCCTTCCCGTACACGCAGTTCCTGCCGGAGTTCGGCAAGGCGCGGGGCGTGCAGATCGACATCGACCCGCACATGGTCGGGATGCGGTATCCGTACGAGGTGAATCTCGTCGGCGACGCGAAGTCCACGCTGCAGCGGCTGATCTCGATGCTGGACGCGGACCGCGGCGGGCGCGAGTGGTCCGACACGGTGCGTGACAACGTGTCGCGCTGGCGCGAGGTGATGGAGCGGCGGGCCCAGCTGTCGGCCGACCCGATCAACCCCGAGTACGTGGCGCGCACGCTGGATCCGCTGCTGCCGTCCGACGCGATCGTCACCTCCGACTCCGGCTCCACGGCGAACTGGTACGCGCGGCACCTGACGATGCGCTCCGGGATGCGCGGCTCGCTGTCCGGGACGCTCGCGACTATGGGCTGCGGGGTGCCGTACGCGATCGGCGCGAAGTTCGCGCACCCGGACCGGCCGGTGATCGCGCTGGTCGGGGACGGGGCGATGCAGATGAACGGCCTGGCCGAGATGATCACAGCGGCGAAGTACCGCGACCTGTGGGAGGACCCGCGGCTGGTCGTCGCCGTCTGGAACAACCACGACCTCAATCAGGTCACGTGGGAGATGCGGGCCATGGAGGGCGCCCCGTCCTTCCTGCCCTCGCAGCAGCTGCCGGACGTGCAGTACGCCGCGTTCGCCCGCTCGCTCGGGCTGACCGGGATCCGGGTGGAGAAGCCGGAGGACGTCGAGGCGGGCTGGCGGGCCGGCCTGGACGCGGATGGCCCGGCGGTGATCGAGTTCCTCACCGACCCCGCCGTACCGCCGATCCCGCCGCACGCCACCTGGGAGCAGATGGAGGCCACGGCCGCGTCGATCCTCAAGGGGGACGCGGATCGCGGGGCCGTGGTCAAGCGGGGGTTCAAGGCGAAGATGCAGGAGTTCCTGCCGGGCCGCGAGAAGAAGTAGCGGCAACGGCCGGGGACGGGGCGGCGACCGGTTCGTACCGGTCGGCGTCCTCCTCGGGCAGCAGCAGTTCCTCGTAGCGGCCCAGTGCCAGCACCACGCCGAGCATGAGGAACGGGATGATCACAGCGAGCAGCGCCATGGCCTGTCCTTTTCCAGGAATGTGCGCGGGGGGTGCGGGACCGGGTCTCCCGGCATCGGCGGGGCAAACCCCGTGTCGGTGTCCGGTCCTCGGGTACGCGGTGCCCACCCCGAAGTTCTTGGAGGGAGCCATGCAACGAGGCAGCGACCGGCTGAGCCGTCATCGCGATGACGAGATGAAGCACGAACTGCAGGGTCTGCTCAGGTCCGGCCACCCCACGCGCAGCGAGGAGTGGCACGACCCGGAGCCGACCGCCGACGACGATCCGGCGGTCTGGGGCGGGCCCGTGGCACCGGGCCGGGCCGGGGCGTCGCTGGAGACCGTCCGCCTGGAACTGGCCCGGATCCTGGGCCGCAGTTCCTTCCCGGCCACTCCGGTGGAGCTGGCAGGCACCCTGCGCCGCAAGAACGCTCCCGACGTCCTCGTCGAGGCCGTGGAGGGACTGCCCCGCAACGAGTCCTACGCCACCGTGCAGGAACTGGCGCGGACGCTGACCAGGAGGGAGGGCGCCTAGTGGCGGCCGACTTCGTGAAGGACGTCATGACCCCGGGCGTGGTCGCCGTACGCCCGGACGCCTCGCTGGTCGAGGCGGCGCAGCTGATGCGCACGCAGGACATCGGCGACGTTCTGGTGGCCGACGGACAGCACGTCGTCGGCATGCTCACCGACCGGGACATCACGGTGCGTGCCGTCGCCGACGGCGCGGACCCGATGACGGTGAGCGCGCAGACGGTGTGCACACCGGACCCCGTGGTGGTCGCCCCGGGCGACACGGTGTCGACGGCGGCGGCGCTCATGCGTGAGCACGCCGTACGCCGTCTGCCGGTCATCGAGGACGGACTGCCGGTCGGAATGGTGAGCCTCGGCGACCTCGCCGAGGCCGAGGACCCGGAGTCGGCGCTCGCCGACATCAGCCGGGCCCTGCCGGACGACGGACGGAGCGCCGGCGGGCTGGACGCCCTGTGAGCCCTGGCCGCGACCAGGCCGCGACGATCGCCGCCACCGGCACCACCGTGGACGTCGGCGAGGTGACCACGCGCTACCCGCTGTACGGGCTGCCGCCCAGCTGGTCCGTGCCCGGTCCCACCGACTGGGCCGTGCACCGGCGCACCCGCATCGAGGACACCTCGCAGCACATCCACAGCTTTCCGGAGTCGCTGCCGTTCGGTGCGCCGGCCTCCTTGATGTGCCCGCACGCCGACCAGGTCAGGTCGCTGCTGCGGGGCGGCCGGGGCGAGCAGGACGCCTGGCGTCGCGTCCCGCGCCGGGCGCCGCACTCGCCCGGCTGCCTCGCGGCAGTCACCGCCGCGATCGGCGTCTGCGTGTCCCTGCCGTACGGCGAGGAGCTGCCGCGCTGCCGGCTCGCGGCCAGGGCAAGGAAGAAGCGCGCGGGAGCGACGAGGCCCACCGGCCCCCGCCCTCGACGCGCGCCAGGAAGCTTTTCAGGAAAGGTCGTTGAACCATCATGCGCATCGCGTTTCTGACCGCACCCGAAGGTGTGGAGCAGATCGAACTCACCGAACCGTGGCAGGCGGCGAAGGACGCCGGGCACGGACCCGTCCTCGTGTCGACGAAGTCCGGGCAGATCCAGGCGTTCAACCACCTCGACAAGGCGGACACCTTCCCCGTGGACGAGGTCGTGGGCGAGACGTCGGCCGACTCCTTCGGCGGGCTGGTCCTGCCGGGCGGCGTGGCCAACCCGGACTTTTTGCGGATGGACGAGAAGGCCGTGGCGTTCGTACGGGACTTCTTCGAGCAGGGCCGTCCGGTCGCCGCGATCTGCCACGCCCCGTGGACGCTCGTCGAGGCGGACGTCGTACGCGGCCGGGTGCTGACCTCCTGGCCGAGCCTGCAGAGCGACATCCGCAACGCGGGCGGCACCTGGGTGGACGAGCAGGTGAAGGTCTGCGACCACGGCAACAACAAGCTGGTCACCAGCCGCAAGCCGGACGATCTGTCGGCGTTCGACGAGACGTTCCTCGACGTGTTCGCCCAGGAGGCCGCCTGATGGCCCTGCCGAACGACCGCAAGCAGCACCAGCGCGAGGCGTCCCACGCGGACGACCCGGCCGCAGGTCCGCTCACCACCGACCAGGGCGTGGAGGTCGACCACACCGACGACGCGCTGACGGCGGGCGAGCGCGGGCCGACCCTGATGGAGGACTTCCACTTCCGGGAGAAGCTCACCCACTTCGACCACGAGCGGATCCCGGAGCGGGTGGTGCACGCGCGGGGCGCGGGCGCGTACGGCTACTTCGAACCGTACGAGTCCTGCGCCGAGTTCACCCGCGCGGCCTTCCTGCAGGACCCGGCGGTGAAGACGCCGGTGTTCGTGCGTTTCTCGACCGTGCAGGGCCCGAAGGGCTCGGCGGACACCGTGCGCGACGTGCGCGGATTCGCCACCAAGTTCTACACCTCGGAGGGCAACTACGACCTGGTGGGGAACAACTTCCCGGTCTTCTTCATCCAGGACGGCGTCAAGTTCCCCGACTTCGTGCACGCGTTGAAGCCGGAGCCGCACAACGACATGCCGACGGGCGCCTCCGCGCACGACACCCTGTGGGACTTCGTGTCCCTGCAGCCCGAGACGCTGCACGCGATCATGTGGCTGATGTCGGACCGTGCGATCCCGCGCAGCTACCGCATGATGCAGGGCTTCGGTGTGCACACCTTCCGGTTCGTGAACGCCGAGGGGCGCGGCACGTTCGTGAAGTTCCACTGGAAGCCGCGGCTCGGTGTGCACTCGCTGGTGTGGGACGAGGCGCAGGAGTGCCAGGGCCGCAACCCGGACTTCAACCGGGGTGACCTGTGGGACGCGATCGAGGCGGGCGAGTACCCGGAGTGGGAGCTGGGCGTCCAACTCGTGCCGGAGGAGGACGAGTTCGCCTTCGACTTCGATCTGCTCGACGCCACGAAGATCATTCCGGAGGAGCAGGTGCCGGTCCGTCCGATCGGGCGGATGGTCCTGAACCGCAACCCGGAGAACTTCTTCGCGGAGACCGAGCAGGTCGCCTTCCACACGGCCAACGTCGTCCCCGGCATCGACTTCACCAACGATCCGCTGCTCCAGGCCCGCAACTTCTCCTACCTGGACACCCAGTTGATCCGTCTCGGCGGTCCCAACTTCTCCCAGCTCCCGGTGAACCGTCCGGTGGCGCCGGTACGGACGAACCAGCGTGACGGCCACCACCAGAGCGCGATCCACCGGGGCACGAACTACTTCCCGAACTCGCTCGGCGGCGGCTGCCCGGCCCACGCCGGCGCCGACGGTCATGCGTTCACGCACTACGCGGAGCGCGTGGACGGCCACAAGATCCGGCGGCGCAGCCCGAGCTTCCAGGACCACCACAGCCAGGCCGCGCTGTTCTGGAACAGCATGGCCGACTGGGAGAAGCAGCACATCGTCGAGGCCTTCCGGTTCGAGCTGGGGAAGGTCGACGCGAGGTCGGTCCGGGCCCGTACGGTCGACGAACTCAACAAGGTGGACGGCGAGTTGGCGGCGGCGGTGGCGCGCGGCATCGGCGTGCCGGAGCCGTCACCGGCCGACGGCACCACCGTCGACGCCCCGCACAAGCTCTCCTCCCCCGCGCTCAGCCTGGAGTCCGTGCGCGGCGACGGCTCGATCCGCACCCGGCAGATCGCGGTCCTCGTCTCCGACGGCGTCGACGCCGAGCAGGTGACCTCCGTGCGGGAGGCGCTGGCCGCCCAGGGCGCGATCGTGGAGGCGCTGGCGGCGACGGACGGCACCATCACGGGAGCCGACGGTGAACTGTATGCGGTCGACCGTGCACTGCCGACCGTGGCCTCCGTCCTGTATGACGCCGTCCTGCTGCCGGGCGGGCCGGTCGGCACACCGCCCGCGGCGGCCGACCCCGACGTCGTCCGCTTCGTCCGGGACGCCTACCGGCACGGGAAGCCGGTGGGCGCGCTCGGCTCGGGCGTGGGGATCCTGTCGGCGCTGGAGCCGGAGGGGCTCGGGCTTTCCACCGAGTTCCACCGGGTCGTGACGGACCGGGGCGTGGTCACGGACACCTCGCCGGGCGCCGCGAGCGAGGAGTTCACCCGGGCGCTGGTGGAGGCGATCGGCGGGCACCGCTACTGGGACCGGCCGCCGGTGCGCCACTGACGGTCGAAGCTCAGGAGCGGGCTCAGGAGCGGGGAGTCGCCGACTCCCCGCTTCGGCGTTCCCGGGCCCCTTCGCGCGTGCGGCCCGCGGCGACCGGACGGTTCGGGTTGCGGCGCAGGAACTCGCCCTCGAGCTGAGCCATGCGGTCGTTGTGGGCCCGCAGCGCGTCGTTCGAGGCGTACAGCAGTGTGTCGTGGCGCGTGCGGTGGATGGTCTCCAGCTCCTTCATGAGCTGCTGGTCGTCCAGCCGGTCGGCGTCGACTCCAGTCATGGTCATGTCCCGCTCGTCGTGTTCGTTCATGCCCTTCGGGTACCCGCCCGAGAGCACTACCCCCAAGCGGCACCCGGGAGGGAGCCATGGATCTCGCCTTTCTGCATCCACTCTACGAACAATCGGGCCCCTGGGCCTCCGTCTACGTCGACACCTCCCGGCACACGGAGGACACGCCCCACGAGCGGCATCTGACCGCGATCGCGCTGTCCCGTGAGCTGGCCGGGCAGGGCGCCGACGAGCAGACGTGCCAGGCCGTGCTGGACGCGGTGGAGGAGCTGCGGCACTCCTCCGAGCCGCACGGGCTGGCCCTGTTCGCGCGGGCCGGCGAGGTGGTACTGGATCCGCCGCTGGCCAGGGCGCCGGGCGGCAACAGCGCGCACTGGGCGCCGCTGCCGCACGCCGCGCCCCTGCTGGAGCTGGCCGGTGAGGACCCCGTGTGCGTCGTGGCGTACGTCGACCGCAAGGGCGCCGACTTCGAACTGCGCAGCGGCCTCGGCCGCCAGGACGCGGGTACGGTCACCGGTCGGCAGTATCCGGTACACCGTACGCGGACGAACGACTGGTCGGAGCGGCACTTCCAGCTCAGGGTGGAGAACACCTGGGAGCACAACGCGGCCGAGATCGCGGACGCGCTCGCCGTCTGCCAGGAGGAGACCCAGGCCGACCTGCTGATCCTCGTCGGTGACGACCGGGAGCGGCGGAGCGTGCACGAGCGGTTGCCGAAGCGGCTGCACGACCTGGCGGTGGAGGCTCCGCACGGCACCGGCAGCAGGCTGCTCGACGAGGACGTGGAGCGGGCGCGCGCCGCGCATGTGCGCCGGCGGGCCGAGCGGGAGGTGGAACGGTTCCTCGCGGCCCGCGCTCCGGGCGACGACGGGCGCGCCGGGGCGGTCGAGGGCGTGCCGGCGCTGGTCGAGGCGGCGCGCGAGCACCGTATCGACGAGCTGCTGATCCGTCCGGACGGTCCCGACGCGCACCGTGAGGTGTGGATCGGTGAGGACCCCGACCAGCTGGCGGTACGCCGTACGGACCTCAAGATCCTTGGCGAGCAGAACTCCTGGCCGGCCCGCGCGGACGACGCGCTGATCCGCTCGGCGGTCGCGACGGGCGCCCCGGCGATCTCGGTGACGCCGGTGACCGGCCAGACCGTGCAGGCCGGTCCCGGCCAGGCCGAGGAGGCCGTGCGGGAGGTCCCGGTGGGCGGTCTGGGGGCGCTGTTGCGCTGGACGTGAGCGGGCCGGGCGGCCGAGAGCCGCCGAGTGACTGAGCGGTGTGTGAGAAACGGGCCCGGTGACCCCTGTGGTCACCGGGCCCTTCCACGCCACCAGCCACCGGGCCCCGTCACACCGGCCACCGGCCCCCTTCACGGGGACCGGGTCCGCGAGGCCCGGTTCCCGGCCGTCTCAGCGGGCGCGCTCCACCCTCCGCTCGTCCCACACCGGCTCCGTCGTCTCCCGTACCCGGCCGTCGCTGCCGAAGACGAGATAGCGGTCGAAGGAGCGGGCGAACCAGCGGTCGTGGGTGACCGCGAGGACCGTGCCGTCGAAGGCCTCCAGCCCCTCCTGGAGGGCTTCGGCGGACTCCAGGTCGAGGTTGTCGGTCGGCTCGTCCAGGAGCAGGGCCGTGACGCCCTGGAGCTCCAGCAGCAGGATCTGGAAGCGGGCCTGCTGGCCGCCGGAGAGCCGGTCGAAGCTCTGCTCGGCCTGGCCGGTGAGTTCGTAGCGGCGCAGCCGGGACATGGCGGCGCCCCGGTCCTGGGCGTGCTCCTTCCACAGGATGTCCAGGAGCGTGCGGCCCTCCAGTTCGGGGTGGGCGTGCGTCTGGGCGAAGTGCCCGGGCACCACGCGTGCCCCGAGCTTCCACTCCCCCGTGTGCGCCACCTCGTCGCCGGCCAGCAGCCGCAGGAAGTGCGACTTGCCGGAGCCGTTGGAGCCGAGGACGGCGACCCGTTCGCCGTAGAAGACCTCCAGGTCGAAGGGGTTCATCAGGCCGGTGAGCTCGAGTCCCTTGCAGGTGACGGCCCTGACCCCGGTGCGGCCGCCCTTGAGCCGCATCCTGATGTCCTGCTCGCGCGGCGGCTCCGGCGGCGGGCCCGCCTCCTCGAACTTGCGCAGCCGGGTCTGGGCCGCCTGGTAGCGGGAGGCCAGCTCATGGCTGATGGAGGCGGCCTGACGGAGGTTCAGGACCAGCTTCTTCAGCTGGGCGTGCTTCTCGTCCCAGCGCCTGCGCAGTTCCTCGAAGCGGGCGAAGCGCTCGCGCCGGGCCTCGTGGTAGGTGGCGAAGCCGCCGCCGTGCACCCAGGCGTCGGCGCCCGCGGGCGACGGCTCGACGGAGACGATCTTCTGGGCGGCGCGGGACAGCAGTTCGCGGTCGTGGGAGACGAACAGGACCGTCTTGCGGGTCTCCTTCAGGCGCTCCTCCAGCCAGCGCTTGCCGGGCACGTCGAGATAGTTGTCGGGCTCGTCGAGCAGCAGCACCTCGTCGGTGCCGCGCAGCAGCGCCTCCAGGACCAACCGCTTCTGCTCGCCGCCGGAGAGGGTGCGTACCTGACGGAACTGCGCCTTCTCGTAGGGCACCCCGAGCGCGGCCATGGTGCACATGTCCCACAGCGTCTCGGACTCGTAGCCGCGCGCCTCCGCCCAGTCGGACAGGGCCTGCGCGTACTGGAGCTGGGCGGCCTCGTCGTCGACGGTCATCATGGCGTGCTCGGCCTTGTCGACGGCCTGGGCGGCCTCCCGGATGCGGGGCGGCGCGACCGACGCGAGCAGGTCCCGTACGGTCGTCTCGTCCCGTAGGGACCCGACGAACTGGCGCATCACCCCGAGGCCGCCGCTGACGGTGACGGTCCCGCCGTGCGGTTTGAGCTCGCCGGAGATCAGCCGGAGCAGGGTGGTCTTGCCGGCGCCGTTGGGGCCGACGAGGGCCACGACGGCTCCTTCGCCCACCCGGAAGGACACGTCGCCGAGCAGGGCCCTCCCGTCGGGGAGGTAGTACTCGAGGTGTGCTGCTTCCAGATGTCCCATGAGGCCGCATTGTGCGGGCCACCGGTGAGGACGGGCAAACCGATAAGTGCTCAGGCCGGGTCGACCGGCCGGCCCGCGGGGCCGCCCTCGCCCGCCGGGGCGACGACCGCACCCGCCCACGACAGGGCTTTCCAGCCGTCGGAGGGGGATCCCTCCAGGATCACCACGCCGGTGTTGTCCAGCGGGCGGGCGGCCGCGAAGGCCACGTCGACGTTGTCCGCGCGGGCCGCCGTCCACATCCTGATCGCCGCGCCGTGACTGACCATGGCGACGGCGAAGGCGCCGCTCGCCGCGGCCTCGGCGACCACGGCGTCGTACCGCGCCAGCGCCTCGGTTCCGCTCTCCCCGCCCGGCATCCGCAGCCCGGTGTCGCCGGCCGACCAGGCGAACACGGTCTCCATGTACCTCCGGCCGTGCTCCGAGTCTCCGGGCAGCATCTCCAGGTCTCCCGCGGACAGCTCCCGGATGCCGTCCCGTACGCGCACGTCGAGGCCGCGGGCGGCGGCCAGGGGGGCGGCGGTGAGCTGCGTGCGGACGAGGGTGGAGGCGTACAGGGCGTCGAGGTCCTCGTCGGCGAGGGCCTGGGGCAGGGCGGCGGCCTGGCGCTCGCCGAGTTCGGTGAGACCAGGGCCCGGGACGGCGGTGTCCAGCAGGAAGCGCACGTTGGTGGGGGTCTGGCCGTGACGGACGAGCAGCAGACGCATGGGGTCCTCCAGGTGCACGGCCCGCCGGACAAGAAACGGCCGCTTCAGGGTATCCGGGAGTGCATGAGCCCAGACGTCGACCTCACCGTCCTGAAGCCCGGCCCGCACGTCCTGCGCGACCGGCTGCTGTCCTTGGACTGCCGGTTGTTCGAGTTCGCCGCCGGGCGTGACTGGCCCGCCGCCGAACCGGTCCTGCCGCGGCTGAGCCGGAGCGCGAACCACGGGGTGCTGTGGTTCGCGACGGCGGCCGCGATGGCCGCGAGCCGCACTCCTCGGGCCCGCCGGGCGGCGACGCGGGGTATCGCCTCGCTCGCTCTGGCCTCGCTGACGATCAACACCCTCGGCAAGCGCTCGGTGCGCCGCCCGCGGCCGGTCCTGGACCCGGTTCCGCTGGTGCGGCAGCTGAAGCGGCAGCCGATCACCACGTCGTTCCCGTCCGGCCACTCGGCGTCGGCGGCGGCGTTCGCGGCCGGGGTGGCCCTGGAGTCGCCGTCCTGGGGCGCGGTCGTGGCCCCGGTCGCCTTCTCGGTGGCCATGTCCCGCGTCTACACCGGCGTCCACTTCCCGAGCGACGTGCTGGCGGGCGCGGCGCTGGGCGCCGGCGCCGCGTTCGCCGTACGGGGCCTGGTGCCGACCCGCGCCCAGGGGGTGCCGCCGGCCCGGCCCCGCGCGGACGTTCCCGCGCTGCCGGACGGCGAGGGCCTGGTCATGGTCGCCAACACCGCCTCGGGCACCGCCGACCGGGTGCGCGCCCTGCGGGACACGCTGCCGGCCGCCGAGTTCGTCGAGTGCGAACCGGCCGACGTCCCGGACGAGTTGGAGAAGGCGGCGGCCCGCGCCCGGGTGCTCGGCGTGTGCGGCGGCGACGGCACGGTCAACACCGCGGCCGGGATCGCCCTGCGGTACGGCCTGCCGCTCGCGGTGCTGCCCGGCGGCACGCTGAACCACTTCGCCTACGACCTGGGCGTGGAGGGCGTCCGCGATCTGGGCCGGGCCCTCCAGCAGGGCGAGGGTGTGCTGGTGGACGTGGGCACCTTCGCGTGCGGCGAGCGGCAGGGCGTCTTCCTCAACACGTGCAGCCTGGGCGTCTATCCGGAGCTGGTGCGCGAGCGGGAGCGCTGGTCGCCCCGGATCGGCGGCTGGCCGGCCGGAGTCCTCGCGGCGCTGCGCGTGGCACGGGCGGGCGGGCATCCGCTGGAGGCCGAGTTCCGCGGCGAGGCGCGGCCGCTGTGGCTGCTGTTCGCCGGCAACGGCACCTACCACCGGATGGGTCTGACGCCCGGGCGCCGCCGGGACCTCGCGGACGGGCGGCTCGACGTGCGGGTGGTGCACGGCGGGCGCCGGCCCGCGCTGCGCCTGCTCGCGGCCGCCGTCGCCGGGCCGCTGACCCGCTCCCCCGCGCACGCGGCGGTCCAGGTGGGCCGGCTGAACCTGTCCGGTGTCGCCCCGGGCACGCTCCTCGCCTACGACGGTGAGGTCACCGAGGTGGAGGGCGAGGTGACCCTGGAGAAACTGCCCGGGGCGCTCACGGTGTACCGTCCGCTTCCCGCAAGCTGACGGCTCGTCAGTCCATATAGCAAAACGTCGGTCTCATTATTCGACATGCGCGCGTACGGTGAGGCGTACCCGAGGAGACGCCGAACAGGGAGCCGTCCATGTCGAAGTCGCAGGAGACCGCCGTCTACACGCACGGACACCACGAGTCGGTGCTGCGCTCCCACACCTGGCGCACCGCCGCCAACTCGGCGGCCTACCTCCTCGGTTCGCTGAAGCCCCACATGAAAATCCTGGACATCGGCTGCGGACCCGGCACGATCACCGCCGACCTGGCGGCACTGGTCCCCGACGGACATGTCACCGGCGTCGACCACGCGCCGGGCATCCTGGACCAGGCCCGGGCCGTCGCCACCGAACGCGGCCTGGCCAACGTCGACTTCGCGGTCGCGGACGTGCACGCCCTGGACTTCCCGGACGACACGTTCTGCGTGGTCCACGCCCACCAGGTGCTGCAGCACGTCGGCGATCCGGTGCAGGCGCTGCGCGAGATGAGGCGGGTCACCGCCCCGGGCGGGTTCATCGCCGTCCGGGACTCGGACTACGCCGCGATGACCTGGTATCCCGAGACGCCGGGCATGGACACCTGGCTCGACCTGTACCGGCGGGTGGCCCGCGCCAACGGCGGCGAGCCGGACGCCGGACGCCGGCTGAAGTCCTGGGCGCTGCGGGCGGGCCTGACCGACGTCACGGCGACCTCCGGCACCTGGACCTTCGCCACCGCCGAGGAGCGGGCCTGGTGGAGCGGCCTGTGGGCGGACCGCACGCTGGCTTCGGCGTACGCCGAGCGGGCCCTGGAGGGCGGGCACGCGACCTGGGAGCAGCTGCGGGCGGTCTCGGCGGCCTGGCGGGAGTGGGGGCAGCAGGAGGAGGGCTGGTTCAGTGTGCTGCACGGAGAGATTCTGTGCCGAAAGGAAGTCTGAATCCGCATTTCCGGGAAACACGGAATGCAGGAGGTTCACACTATGGTTCCCATCCTGCTGGTACTGCTTCTGGTACTGATCCTGTTCGGTGCCGGGTTCGCAGTAAAAATTCTCTGGTGGATTGCGCTGGCTGTTCTGGTGCTATGGCTTCTGGGCTTCCTGATGCGGAGCACAACCGCGGGTGGAGGCAGGGGCCGCTGGTACAGGTGGTGAACTGACCCGGGAATGAATCCCGGGCAGGAACCCCGGGATTCATTCCCGGGGAAGAAGAGGTCCGAGCGGCCCGAGGTCCAGATTGAGGTCCTCGGGCCGCAGTCCGTACCGCTCACGCAGTTCGGTCATGCGGTCGTCGAGCAGCATCAGGGTGAGCCCGATGCGCTCCTCCTGCTCCTCGCTCAGGCCGCCTTCGTCGAAGCGGCGCAGCGCCTGGCGTTCCATGAGCTGGCGCAGCAGCTCCACCACGGTCAGGACGAGCTTGACCAGGTCCCGCTCGACCGTGTCGGGGTCGAGGTCCATCCGGTTGTGCCGTTCGGTCCGGTTGCGCGGCCCGGCGGCCCGATGGTTCGGCTCGGCCCGATGTGGCTCGGCCCGACGGTCCGGCTCGCTCCGGTCGTGCCGCTCGGTCACGACAGCTCCCCCCACGGTGACGGCACCTGTTCGTTCACCGAGCTGATCAGCGCGTTCAGGTCGATGCGGACCAGGTCGACGTCCGCGATGCGCAGGGTGATGTCGCCCGTGATGACGACCCCGCCGGCGAGCAGCCGGTCCAGGAGGTCCACCAGCGCGACCTCACGGCGCTCGATCACCGTCACCGGTCCTCCTCCCCCGGGGACTCACCCGCGAAGGAATAGGCGGCCCAGGGGCCGGTGAGTTCCACGCGCATTCCCGGTACCTCACCTTTCGTACGGTCCACGAGTTCCACGAATTCCTCGGATTCGGTGCGCGAGACGAGATAGGCCGCATTGAGCACGTTCTGTCCGGAGACACCGGAAAGGGCGGGATTCTGCGGGGCGTGCAGCCGGGAATCCTCGGCGTGCGCGGAAAGCCTTTCGTGCAGCCGGTTGGCGAAGGCTTCCGCCTGCTGCCACCGGTTCTCGTTCGTGCGCACCGCCATGCGCCGCTGACGCAGATAGTCCCGTCCCGACGCGGGCTTTTCCGACGAGGCCCCGTTTCCCCCGGCTGCCTCGTTCTCCGCGTTTCCCGCATTGTCGGCGGTTGGTGTCTCGACGTACACCTTGACGCCCCACTCCACCCGCCCCTGCAGCCGGTCGAGGGTGCGCCGGAAGCCGTCCTCGCGCTCCTCCATCATCACGCGGACGCCGCTGTCGTCCCGGAAGACGGTTCCCAGGCGCAGCGGCAGCGGGGTGGTGACGACGGTGAGCGCGTCGATCACGCCCTGGTGGGCGCGGGCGGTCGCGGTCAGCCAGTCCAGGTCCTCGAGATGCCGGTGGAGCGGTCCTTCGGCGAAGTCCCGCTCCGGCACATGGCTGACCACGGCGACCAGCCCGTGATGATGCAGCAGTCTGGGCGGGTCGCCGGCCACGCCCGTCAGCTGGGCCTGCAGTGGTGTGCCGAAGGGACGGCAGACGGCGTAGACGTACCGCAGTCCTGTCATGGTGCCTCCTGGCCGTCGGCGGACTCCAGCTCAGCCAGTCGCTCCCGCAACTCGGCGTTCTCCCGGGCGAGTTCCTTGCGACGGGCGCCGGAGGACAACGCGGGGTCGTCCTCCCACCAGTCGATGCCCATCTCCTTGGCCTTGTCGACGGAGGCGACGATGAGGCGCAGCTTGATGGTGAGGAGTTCGATGTCGAGCAGGTTGATGCGGATGTCACCCGCGATGACGATGCCCTTGTCGAGGACGCGTTCCAGGATGTCCGCGAGATTGGCGCCACTGCCTTGACCGTAGGGGTCGGGCAGCCGGCTGGGCGTCGTCATCGTCGCTTCCCGCCGTCCGCGTCCGCGTACTCGTAGTCGTCCTCTTCCTCGACCTCGTCCTCGGTCTCGGCCGCCGGCTCCTCATCCTCCTCCGGCTCCTCCTCCTCGTCGTACTCGGCCTTCCCCTCCTCTTCGTCCTCCTCGGGCTCGTCCTCGGCCTCTTCCTCGTCGTACGGGCCTTCTTCCTCGTCCTCGTACGCCTCCTCGCCCTCTTCCTCGGGGGCGTCCTTGGCCGACTCCTCCTCCTCCTCGGCCACGGCGTCCTCGTGGCTCTTCACGACCTCGCCGTCGCGGATCTCGCCGCGCCAGCTGTCCTCGGCCTCGCCCTTGAGGGTGATGTGGCGGGCGAAGTTCTTCAGGTCGAGCCGGGCCCGGCGGCCCTGGGCGCGCCAGATGTTGCCGGTCTTCTCGAACAGACCCGAGGGGTAGTACTCGATGAGCAGCAGGACGCGAGTGAGGTTGTCGGCAAGGCGGTGGAAGGAGACGACGCCCCTGGTGGTGCCCTTGGCGCCCTCCGAGTTCCAGGAGATCCGGTCGTCGGGCACCTGCTCGGTGGTGTGGGCCTTCCAGCTGCGGCTGGACCAGAAGACCTTCAGCTGCCAGTCGGAGTGCGTGTCGTCGGCACGGTTCGCGCTCTTGACGCCCTTGGCGAACGTGCTGAAGTCCTTGTACTGGGTCCACTGGTCGTAGGCGGTGCGCAGCGGGACGCCGACATCGATGAACTCGATGATGACGACCGGCTTCTGGCCGCCCCCGCCCTTCTTCTTGCCCTTGCCCTTGCCGCCGAGGTTCTTGAACGCGCTGACCACGCTGTCCTTGGCGTGCGAGGCGCCGAGCTCCATCGCGGACCGCAGCGGGCCCTTGCCCTCGGCGAGCTTGCGGCCGCCGTCGAGGGCGAGCTTGGCGAAGCCCGGGCTGTTGCCCTCGGCGATGTCGTTCAGCTTGCCCGTGGTCTCGCCGAGCTTGCGGCCGGCGCCGACCAGCAGGCGCTGGGCCTGGGCGGCGAGGTACTCCTGCACCTCGGCCTTGAGCCGGTCGACGGCCTCGCTCTTGGCCACGTCGGTCAGCGGGTTGCCCGTCGCCTGGTCCTTGGCCTTGTCGGTGACGCCCCGCGCCGTTCCCAGAGTGTCGGTCATCGCTCAGCACCACCCTTCGACGCGCGGGTCCGGGCGCCGCGGGCGGCACCCCTGGTCGCGGTCGTCTTCTTCGCGCCCGTCTTCTTGGCGGGAGCCTTCTTCGCAGGGGCCTTCTCAGCCGTCTTCTTCGCCGGGGCCTTCTTCGGCGGGGCCTTCTTCGCGGCCTTCTGCGCCGTCGGCCTGCGGCGCGGCTCGGAGTCCTCGTCGGAATCGTCAGCCTCGTCGGAATCGTCGGCGTCTTCGGCCTCATCCGCTTCTTCGGCCTCGGGTTCCTCGTCCTGCGCCTCGGGCTCAGGCTCCTCGTCCTCCGCCTCGGCCTCAGGCTCCTCCTCTTCGGCCTCCGGCTCCTCGTACTCCTCCTCCGGCTCCTCGTCCTGCGAGTCGTCCTGGGAACCGAGGTCCGAGGGATCCGGCACCACGCCCGCGAGCTGGTCGCGGACCTGGGAGGTACGGCCGTGCAGGCGGTCGGCGATCGAGTCGATCTGCCGTTCCACCATGGCACCGGAGGCCGCCTTGCCGACGCCGCGCAGATCCTCGCGCAGCTGGTCGCCTATCTCCTTGAACTGCGGGTTGTTCCGCAGTTGCTGAGACGCCAGGTCGGCGAGCGCCTTTGGGTTCAGGTGCATCCGCTTGCCGGCCACGAGGCTGCCGACCGCGAACGCCATTTTCGCCTTCTTGGTACGTCCGAGGACGTACCCGGCCCCTATCGCGAGGCCCAGTCCCACTCGGTTCACTGTGCCGTCCCGTCCCCGGTCCCCGCGCCACCGCGAAGGCCGATCTCCAGTCGGTCGAGGAGTTCGTCCTCTCTGCGGTCGAACTCCTCCTCGTCGATCTCGCCCGCCTCGAGCTGCTCTTCGAGTTGGCCGAGTTCGGCCCGGACCGTAGCCGGGTCGTAGTAGAGGCGTTCCGCCTCGTTCAGTACCTGTCTCATGACCCAGGCGCTGCCCCGCACGGGTGCGAACGGCAGCAGCAGCACCTCTCCGATGAGTCCCACGGCGGCCTCACTCCTCCGCGTGTTCCGCGTGTTCCGCGCCCAGGGTGGTGCCCGCGGGCTCCGCGGGGCCGGGTTCGACGAAGCTGTACGGCGGCAGCGGGCCGTTGACGCGCAGTTCGAGGTGCGGATGGCCCTTGCGGACCTGATCCACCGCGGCCAGGAAGGGCGCGGCCTCGTCGCGGGCCACCAGGAACGAGAGGTTGGCGAGCCAGCCGCTGGACTCGGGACCCACGCTCACCGCCTCGGCGGCCGGTTCCAGCGTGTGCTGCACGTCGGTCGCGTCCTCGGACTCCCGGGCCTTGACCGCGGCCGCCACCATCTCGCCGAGATGGAGCCGCTGCTCGTAGCTGCCGCCGCCGGCCTGCCGGTTGGCTTCGGTGAGGGCGCGCACCTCCGGATTCTCGGACATGACCCGGTGCAGCACGGCCTCCTCGTTGTGGATGGCCTTGACGTTGTACTCGACCTTGCCGTCCAGGCTGCGCAGCCGTTCCAGGTAGTGGTCGACGCGCTCGGTGAGGACTCCGGTGACGGTGTCGTCGTCGGGGGCGAGGCTGCCGAACCGCATGGGCAAGACGCAGCCGGCCGCGCCGGACTCGCTCAGGACGTTCTGGTGGGCCAGCAGGTCCCTGCGCTTGGGCCGCAGTCCCTCGGGGGCGTCGCTGACGACCGCCGCCAGCTCACCCGCCTTCAGGATGCGCACGGGACGCGGCGGGTCGCCGACGCCCCCCATGCCCTCGGGCAGCGAAGGATGAGATGCGGCCGTGATGCCGTAGACGTACGTGCTCACTCCCCTTCCTCCTTCCTACGCGAAGCGGTCGACTTGCGGGGCCGCTGCCGGGACTCGGTCTGGCCTTCCTCGCGGGCCTCCTTGAAGGCGCCGGAGATGGTCTCCGCCGCGCCGGACAGCGCTCCCTTGGACTTGCCGCGCGCGCCGGACTCGGTGATCTCGCCGACCATGTCGGGCAGGCCGGGGCTCTTGCGCGGGCCCGCCTCCAGGTCGAGCCGGTTGCACGCCTCGGCGAAGCGCAGGTACGTGTCGACGCTGGCCACGACGACACGGACGTCGATCTTCAGGATCTCGATGCCGACCAGGGAGACCCGTACGAACGCGTCGATGACGAGACCCCTGTCGAGGACGAGCTCCAGAACGTCGTAGAGGCCACTGCTGCCGCCTCCGCCGCCGCTCTGCTGGGCCGGGACAACGGTCATGTCGACCGCGCCTCCTTGTCTGTGGGCTGGTTAACGGGTACTGGGACGGGCGGGCGACCTAGCGACCGCCCTGCCTGTGCGCGTCGGCGCGCCCGCGCTCGTAGCGGCGCACGCGCCGGTAGCCGGTGAGCTCCCCCTGCGGGTCGAGGTCGACCTGGTAGCTCGCCATCAGGCTCATCGTGTCGGGCACGCGGGAGAGTTCGAGAACCTCGATCTCCAGCGACCAGCCGTCCTCCGTCTGCTCGAAGGACGAGACGTTCTCGGCGGCCATGCCGGTGAGCTCCGCCAGCTGGGTGCGCGCCTGGCGGAGCACCTCCATGGGGTTCGGCCGGTCTTCCGCCATGTTGCGCTCCGTGTCCTTTTCTTCGCTTCTGCGGGAATTCTGTGAATCCTGTGATTCTGAAGTGCTCTTTGTGTTCGCCATGGCCACCTCTAACTCCGGGTGGCCGCTCGGCCGTTGGCCAAACCTGCGGGCGGGCATATGTCCGTTAGTGGGCGCGTCACGCCTGGTCAGAGGGGGTACATGCGTCAGCCACGCAATGCGTTCAGCCGACGTCTGGCAGGGCCGAGCGCCCTCCCCCGGTTCATCACACCGGCCCACGGGTTCGTGCGGGCCTGGTCGACGGCGTCGCCGATGGTCCAGCGGCGGGCGTCGAGGTCCGGGTCGTCGAGCTGGCTCCAGGCGAGGGGGGTCGCCACCGGCGCGCCCCGCGTGGCGCGGACCGTGTAGGGCGCGACCGCGGTCTGCGCGTAGGCGTTGCGCTGCACGTCGAGGTAGAGCCGCTCGCCGCGCTCCTTCTTGCGGGCCGCGGTCGTCAGCCGGTCGGGGTGGCCGGCGACGAGGGTGTCGGCGACGTCCCGGGCGAAGGCCCGCACCTCGTCGAAGTCGTGGCGCCCGTCGACCGGCACGATCACGTGCAGCCCGCGCGAGCCGGTGGTCATCAGCGCAGAGGGCAGTTTCAGCTCGTCGAGCAGCTCCCCCAGCAGCACGGCCGCCTCGCGCACCGCCGCGAACTGGGCCCCCGAGTCCGCGGAGCCTGCGGAACCCCCCGCGTCCCCGTACGGGTCCAGGTCGAAGACCATCCGGTCGGGCCGGTCCGCCCGTCCGACGCGGGACAGCCAGCGGTGCAGGGTGAGGGCTGCCTGGTCGGCGAGGTAGAGCAGGGTGGCGGTGTCCTCGCACACGGTGTGGCAGACGGTGCCGCCTTCCTTGGCCAGCTCGGCCCGGGTGATCCACTCCGGGTAGTTCTCCGGAGTGTTCTTCTGCATGAACCGGGGTCCGCCGACGCCGTCCGGGTGCCGCTCCAGCATCAACGGGCGGCCGCGCAGGTGCGGCAGCATGAAGGGGGCGACCGAGCGGTAGTAGTCGACGAGGTCGCTCTTGGTGTACTCCTTCGCGCCGCCGTCCCCGGGGAAGAGCACCTTGTCCGGGCGGTGCACCTGAACGGTGCGCCGCCCCGCCCGGACAGTGCGAGGTCCGTCGCCGCTCACCGCACGACCGCCTCCTCCACCAGCAGCTTCCCGGCCGCCGCGATCGACTGGGCGTCGATGCCCGCGGCGTGCAGCTGCTCGTCCGGGGACCCGGAGCCGGGCATCGTGCGGACGGCGAGGCGCACCAGCCGCGGTACGGGCCGCCCGTCGAGGAAGGCGTCGAGCACGGCGTCACCGATACCACCCTCCTCGTGGTGGTCCTCCACCGTCACCAGGCAGCCGGTCTCCTCGGCGGCCCGGCGCAGGGTGAGCCGGTCGACGGGCTTGACCGAGTACAGGTCGATCACCCGGACCCGGATGCCCTCCTGCTCCAGCGCGTCGGCGGCGGCCAGCGCCTCGGGCACGGTGACGCCCGCCGCGACGATGGTCATCCGGTCCTCGCCGGAAGAGCGCAGCACCTTGCTGCCGCCGATCGGGAACTCCTCGTCGGGCCCGTAGATCACCGGGCTCTCGCCGCGCGAGGTCCGCAGGTAACGGACGCCCTCCAGGCCCGCCATCTCGGCGACGAGGTGTGCGGTCTGGTTGGCGTCGCACGGGTACAGCACGGTCGAGCCGTGGATCGCCCGCATCATCGCCAGGTCCTCCAGACCCATCTGGCTGGGCCCGTCCTGGCCGATCGCGACACCCGCGTGCGAGCCGACCAGGTTGATGCCGGAACCGCTGATGGACGCCATGCGGATGAAGTCGTACGCCCGCGTCAGGAAGGCGGCGAAGGTGGAGGCGTACGGCACCCAGCCACGCGCGGCGAGTCCGACGGCGGCGGCGACCATCTGCTGTTCGGCGATGTAGCACTCGAAGTAGCGGTCGGGGTGCTCCTTGGCGAAGAACTCCGCGCGCGTGGAGTCGCCGACCTCACCGTCGAGGGCGACCACGTCACCGCGTCCGGTGCCGAGCGCCGCGAGGGCCTGCCCGAACGCGTCGCGGGTGGCCACGTCATCGCCGCCCTTGTCCCAGCGCGGCAGTTCCAGGTGTCCCGCGCGCACGGCGTGCAGCATGCGGGCGGCCGGCGGCTCGTGCACATCGACGCGGATGTCCCGCACCCCGCCGAGCTCGTCGATGGCCTCGTCGGCCTTCTTCAGCGGCTTGCCGTGCAGACCTTCCCGGTCCTCGACGTCGGCGACCCCCTTGCCCTTGAGGGTGCGGGCGAGGATCGCGGTCGGCTGCCCCGCGGTGGAGACCGCCTCGCCGTACGCCCGGTCGATGGCGTCGACGTCGTGGCCGTCCACCTCGACGGTGTGCCAGCCGAAGGCCTGGAAGCGGCGCGCGTAGGCGTCGAGGTCGTGGCCGTGCCGGGTCGGGCCGCGCTGGCCGAGCCGGTTGACGTCGACGATCGCGGTGAGGTTGTCGAGGTGCTCGTGGCCGGCGTGCTCGGCGGCCTCCCACACCGAGCCCTCGGCCATCTCGCTGTCACCGCACAGCACCCACACCCGGTAGCCGGTGCGGTCGAGGCGCTTGCCGGACAGCGCGATACCCACGCCGACCGGCAGCCCCTGCCCGAGCGAGCCGGTGGCCGTCTCGACCCACGGCAGCCGCCGGGGCGTCGGATGCCCTTCGAGCCGGCTGCCGAGCTTGCGGAACGTCAGCAGTTCCTCGTCGTCGACGGCGCCGGCCGCCTTGTAGGCGGAGTACAGCAGGGGCGAGGCGTGCCCCTTGGACAGGACGAAGCGGTCGTTGCCCGGGTGGGCGGGGCGGTCGAAGTCGTAGCGGAAGTGGTTGGCGAGCAGTACGGCCATCAGGTCCGCGGCGGACATCGACGAGGTCGGGTGCCCGGAGCCCGCGGCGGCCGAGGCACGCACGCTGTCGACGCGCAACTGCTGGGCCAGTTCGACGAGTTCACGGGTGTTCATGAGTCTCCTTCAGCGGGGGTTTCGTCGGCGCGCCGGACGGGCCGGGGGGCGTCGCGGGTCTCATCGGCGGGTTGGTCCCCGGCGGATGCACCACCGGGCCGGTCCGCGGCGGGGGCAGGGCCGGGCTGGTTCTGGGCGGGGGCAGGGCCCGGCTGGTTCTGGGCGGGGGCGGGGCCCGGCTGGTTCTGGGCGGGGGCAGGGCCCGGCTGGTTCTGGGCGGGGGCAGGGCCCGGCTGGTTCTGGGCGGGGGCAGGGCCCGGCTGGTTCTTCGCCGGCTCAGAACCTGGCTGATTCTTCGCCGGCTCGGGACCTGGCTGGTTCCTGGCCGGCTCGGAACCCGGCTGGTTCCTGGCCGGCTCAGAACCCGGCTGGCTCCTGGCCGGCTCAGAACCCGGCTGGCTCCTGGCCGGCTCAGAACCCGGCTGGCTCCTGGCCGGCTCGGCGGCCGGCTCGGACGCCGGTCGTTCCGGCTTCGTGTCCTCCGCCGTCGCCGCGCCGGGCCCCGACCGGGCCTCCGCTTCCTGCCTGTCCTTCCGCCGGCTCGGCCCGTCCTGCCTACCCTGCCGGTCCTGCCGGCCCTGCCTGTCCTGCCGCCGCTCCGCCCCGCCCGGCATCCGTGGCAGTTCCGGCGACGCCGTGTCGAGGGGCACCGACCATGACCGTACGAGCCCCAACTGGACGGCCTGGCGGGGCAGTACGGAATCCAGCAGCCAGTCCGCGGCGACCCGGACCCGGTTGCCGGGCATCGCCGCGAGGTGGTAGCCACGGGTGACCGCACCGGCGGCCGGCCCGGACAGCGGGATGCCGAGCGGGTTGGCGGCGGCCTTCGCGCCGCCCAGGTCCACCACGAACCCGAGGTCCTTGTGCCGGTAGGGCCGCTTCTCCCCGACGCCGAGCGAGGCGGCGACGTTACGGGCCACCGTCCTGCCGTGCCGCCAGGCGTGCTGCGCGGTCATCGGCGTGTACTTCCCAGGGTTGTTCAGATCCGGTACGGCGGCAGCGTCCCCGCACGCGAACACCTCGGGCCGGCCCGGGAGTTGCAGGTACGGGTCGACGATGATCCGCCCACGCTCCAGGGGCTGCCCGGTGCTCTCGACGAGCGGATCCGGCCGTACGCCCACGCACCACACCAGCGTCCGCGTCTCGACGAACTCGCCGTCCGTCAGCAGCACCCCGTTCGGTGTGGCCTCCTTCACGGAGGTCCCCATGCGCACCTCCACGCCCCGCTCCCGCAGGGTGCGGTCGGCGGTGCGGGACAGGTGCTCGTCCAGTTCGGGCAGGACGCGCGGCGCGACGTCGAGGAGCAGCCAGCGGGGCCGCATGCCCTCCCGCAGGGGGTGCTTGCGCACCTGCGCGTCGGTGTACAGCTGCCCGTGCGCGGCGACCTCCGTGCCGGTGTAGCCGGCGCCGACCACCACGAAGGTGCAGCGTGCGGCGCAGCTTTCCGGGTCCTCGGCCGCGGCGGCGAGCTCCACCTGCCGGGTGACGTGGTCGCGCAGGTACAGCGCCTCGGGCAGTCCGCGGAAGCCGTGCGCGTGTTCGGCGACGCCGGGGATCGGAAGCAGCTTGTTGACGCTGCCGACGGCGAGCACGAGCCGGTCGTACGGCAGGGTGCCCTCGCCGCCCTCGGGGTCGGTGTAGTGCACGGTCTGCCCGTCGAGGTCGATTCCGTCGGCCTCGCCGAGCACCAGGCGGACTCGCGGCAGGGTGCCCGACAGGGAGACCGTGACCCGGCGGGGCTCCAGGACCCCGGCGGCGACCTGGGGCAGCAGGGGCAGGTAGAGGAAGTAGTCGGTCGGGTTCAGCAGGGTGATGTCGGCCTTGCCGCGGGACATCCGGGACAGTTCTCGGGCCGTCCGGTATCCGGCGAAGCCGGCACCGACGATCACGATGCGGGGTCGACTCACGGTTCGCCTCCGGGGCTGGTCGCGTACCTCGGGAGCCTTCCGCGTCCCCCTGGCCGGGGCACCCAAACGTGCGCCGCCGGCCGCATGGGCCCGGTTTCCGCCCGGACGGCCGGGTACTCGGGACGGCGAACCACCCGCCCACCTCGTGGAGGCACACCCCCCATGCCCGAGTACGGCTACTTCCTCTCGTGCGAGCAGTACGGTCCCGCGGAGCTCATCGAGCAGGCCCGGATGGCCGAACAGGCCGGGTTCCAGTCGCTGTGGATCTCCGACCACTACCACCCGTGGAACGACGCGCAGGGCCAGAGCCCCTTCGTGTGGTCGGTGATCGGCGCACTGTCCGAGGCCGTGTCCCTGCCCGTCGAGACGGCCGTGACCTGCCCGACCGTGCGCATGCACCCGGCGGTGGTGGCGCAGGCCGCGGCGACCAGCGCAGTGATGACCGAGGGCCGCTTCCGGCTGGGCGTCGGCAGCGGTGAGGCGCTCAACGAGCACGTCCTCGGCGACGCCTGGCCGCCCGCCCACGTACGCCTGGAGATGCTGGAGGAGTCCATCCAGATCATGCGCCGGCTGTTCACCGGCGAGGAGGTCAACCACCACGGCCCGCACTACACGGTGGAGAACGCCCGCCTGTACACCGTCCCCGACGAGCCCGTCCCGATCGACATCTCCGGCTTCGGACCGGCGGCGACCAAGCTTGCCGGCCGGGTCGGCGACGGCTACATCACGATGATGCCGGACGCGTCGATGGTCGAGCAGTACCGCAAGGGCGGAGGCGGCGGAAAGCGGGTCAGCGGCGGCACCAAGGTCTGCTACGACACCGACAAGGACGAGGCCGTACGCACCGTCCACCGGCTGTGGGCCAACGAGCAGCTGCCCGGTGAGCTGAGCCAGGTGCTGCCCTCGCCGAAGCACTTCGAGCAGGCGCAGACGCTGGTCACCGAGGACATGGTCCGGGAGAACCGGGTGTGCGGCGACGACGTGGACGAGCACGTGGCGGAGCTGAAGCAGTTCGCCGACGCCGGCTTCGACGCCGTGTACGTCAACCAGATCGGCCCGGACACGCGCGGCTTCTTCGACTTCTACCGCACCAAGGTGCTGCCGCAGCTCCAGCAGGCCTCCTGAGGATCCGGCCCGGCGTGTCCGCGACACCGTGCCGACCGACGCCCCCGGGCCGACGGCACGCCGGCCTGGGACAGCGCGACCGTGGTGGTCGCCGAGGTCACCTCTCACCTGCTTGCCTGCTTGGTCGCCGCCTCAACGGTGGCCGGCCCCCCGACGCAGCCCCGCCGTCACCACGGCCCCCAGCCCACCGGCGACCACCAGCCCGGCTCCCATCCGCCCCCGGTTCCGGGACACCCAGTCCTGCGGGCTCCCGGACGCCGACTCGCCGTCGAAACGGCCGTGCGCGCCGAAGTCGTGCCCGTGCGGCCCGTCCGCCGGCGCCCACAGGTTGCCGGGGGCACCGCCGTGTTCGGCTTCGGTCTGTGCGTCCTGCTGCGAGTCGAACCCGGTCCGCGCCAGATAGCGGTCCAGCAGCCCGGGCGCGACCGCGTTGGCGATCAGCGCGGCCACGGTGGACCCGCCGACCCAGTACTCGCGCCGCCGCCCGTGCGAGGCCGCGTGCACGATCGCCCGTGCGGCGACCTCCGGCTGGAACACCGGCGCGACCGGCCGTGCCCGGCCCGGCATCCGGCTCAACACCCAGTCGAACTGCGGGGTGTTGACGGCGGGCAGCTGCACCATCGTCGTACGGACACCGCTGCCGGTGTGCAGCAGCTCGCAACGCAACGACTCGTTGAAGCCCTGGATGGCGTGCTTGGCACCGCAGTACGCCGACTGCAGCGGAACCCCGCGGTAGGCGAGGGCGGAGCCGACCTGCACGATCGTGCCCCGGTCGCGCGGCAGCATGTGGTGCAGCGCGGCCCGGGTGCCGGACACGTAGCCCAGGTACGTCACCTCGGTCACCCGCCGGAACTCCTCCGCGCTGATCTCGGTGAACGGGGCGAACACCCCGGCGAAGGCGTTGTTGACCCAGACGTCGATGTGCCCGTAGGCGTCGACGACCTTCTGGGCGGCGTCGTCGACCGCCTTGGCGTCGGCCATGTCCACGGTGACGACGAGCGCCTCACCGCCGGCCCGCTGCACCTCGTCGGCCGCCGCGGCGAGGCCCTCGCGGCCCCGGGCCAGCAGGGCGATCCTGTCCCCTCGGGCGGCGAAGGCCCGGGCGGTGGCCCGGCCCACGCCGCCGCTGGCACCGGTCACCACGACGACCTTGCCGTGCTTGGGCAGTGAGCCCTTGCGGAAGTCACGCACCGCGCATCACGCCCGATGGTGCGGCTGCTCGGGGTCGATGTCGTCGGGGCGCGGCGCCGCGGTCCCGCCGGCTGTCGGGGTGCCCGCGCCGGGCGCGGTGGGCGGCATCGGCGGGTACGGCATGCCGAGCCCGCTCGGCGGAACGCCCGGTGCGCTGCCACCGACGACGCGCTGCCCGCCGCCCTCGGGCAGATCGGCGTCGTGCCGGGGCGCGGGGCGGGACGTGTGGGGCCGGGCCGCGCCGCGCAGTGCGTAGGCCACGACGCCCAGGATCGCCGCGGTGATCAGGGCGGCGGCCCAGTCGGGCAGGCCGATGGCGAGGGCCAGCCCCACGGCGAGCGCGAGGGCCGCGCCCGCGTACAGGGCGACGGCGCCCGACGCGCCGTACAGCATGGCCTTACGGCGTTGCCTGCGGGTCTGCTCGCGCAGCTCGTCGCGCACGGTCTCGCGCGCCACCTGCGCCAGCTCGTCGACCAGGTGCCTGTCCAGATGCTCCAGATGCTCCAAGCGGTCCATGGTCGCCGGGTACCCGCAGCCATCGGCGGGTAACGCTCCGGGGCAGGGGCGCCCGCCCCGCTCGCGGGCGCTTCGGCCCTCACGGGGGCGGCCACGACGGCGGCGACGAGGGGATCATGTGAAACGATCTCACTCTCCCCGCCGCCCCAACTAGGCTCTCCACATGGACATTCTGGGAGCCACGCTGCGCGTATGCGTCGACGACCTGGAGGCCGCGGTCCCCTTCTACGAGCGGCTGGCGGGCGGCAGAGCCCTTCGTTTCGAACGCGGCGGCGTGCAGGTCGCCGCGGTCGGCTGCTTCCTGCTGATGAGCGGGCCGGAGGCCGAGCTGGAGGTGCTGCGCAAGGTCACCGCGACGATCGCCGTCAAGGACGTCGACGAGGCCAACCGGGTGCTGACGGAACTGGGTGCCCGCGTCATCGCGGGCCCGGTCCCCACACCGGCGGGCCGCAACCTGATCGCGATGCATCCGGACGGAGCGGTGTACGAGTACGTGGACCGCGGCGGGGTGTAGCGGTCCGCGGCCGGTACCGCCCCACGCGGCACGTCACGGTGCGAGGCGCCGGGCCGGAGCACGACGGCGTTCGTCCGGGAGGCGGGTCATCCGCGTCGGCGCACAGGCCGGCCGGCAGCCCGCATCTCCGTGGTGATGGCCCACCGTTCGTGATCCCGCCAGGCCCCGTCGATGAAGATCATGTCCGGCGAGAAGCCCTCCAGCCGGAAGCCGCAGCTGCGCGCCAGCGCGATCGACGCGGCGTTGCCGGGCTGCGCGTTGATCTCCAGCCGGTGCAGCCGCATCGGCCCGAAGGCGTACCCGACCACGAGGTCCAGCCCCTCCCGCATCAGCCCGCGCCCGGCGGCGTGCGCGAAGGCCCCGTACCCGAGCGACCCGCACTGGAAGCCGCCCTCGACGATGTTGTTGATGTTGATGAACCCCGCGACGGCACCCCCCTGCTGCTTCTCACAGACCAGGAATCCCGCCTTGGTGGGATCCTCGATCAGCCGTCCGGCGTACGCCGCGTAGGCACCGGCACTGTCCGGCGGGAAGAGCCACGGATGATGCAGCTCCTTGCTCTCGCGGACCCGGGCGGTGAACTCGGCACCGTCCTCGTAGGTGAAGTGCCGTATGCCCACGCGGGGGCCTTCGGTGAGATAGGGGGAGGCGTTGTGCGGCATCCCGCCACCCTACGACCCGCCGGCTCGGGCCACCGGCGGGGCAGTCGCCGGGACGAGTGTTTCCCGACGGGTCGCGGTTGGGGTTGGGGTTGGGGTTGGGGTTGGGGCTCGGGCTCGGGTTCGGGTTCGGGTTCGGGTTGCGGTTTCGGTGCGGGGAATCAGCGCAGAGCGGGTTCGTCGAGCGTCAGCGTGCCCGCGTCGGCGTCGAGTGCGGCGGCCACTCCGAAGGGGATGGTCAGCGCCCCCGCACAGTGCCCGAACCCGAACTCCTCCAGCACGGGCACGCCGAGGGCTCCGAGCCGGTCGGCGAACATCGGACGCAGTTCCTCGTAGGGGCCGCAGCTCTCCCACGAGCCGAGAACGATGCCCTTCACCCCGTCGAGCCAGCCGGTGCGAAGGAGTTGGGTGAGGCTCCGGTCGAGGCTGTACGGGCGCTCCCCGACGTCCTCGATCAGCAGAAGACCGCCATGGGCGCCGGCCCGGGTGTGGGGCGTGCCGTAACCGGTGGCAAGCAGCCGCAGACAGCCGCCCACCGTGACGCCCCGGGCCCGCCCCGGCACCAGAGGGACCCCACGGGAGGTGATCGAGGCGACGGTCTCGGGGGCGAAGAGCGTGGACCTCAGATGCTCCTGCGCCCGGGCGTTCTTCACGAAGTCGACGCCGGCGGCGGCGGGCCCGTACAGCGTGACCAGGCCCAGCCGCACAGCGAACGCCTCGTGCAACGCGGTGCTGTCGCTGAAGCCCACGAACACCTTCGGTCCCGCCGCCCGCATCGCCTCCCAGTCGAGGAGGTCGACCATCCGCTGGATCCCGTATCCCCCGCGAGCGCACAGCACCGCGTCCACGGACGGGTCGCACCAGGCCTGTTGCAGGTCGACGGCACGCTCGGCGTCGGAGCCCGCCAGGTACCCCAACTCGCCGTGCACGTCCAGCACATGAGGGGCGACCACCGGATCCAGGTCCCAGCCGCGCAGGATGTCGAGCCCGGCCTGCAACCGGTCCTCCGCCACCGGCCCGCTCGGGGCGACGACGGCCACCCGCGCACCGGGGGCGAGTCTGGACGGCCGTACGAGTTCCTTCACCTGGTGAGCTCCAACGTCGGGATGCCGGGCGGATTCAGCCCGAAGACCTGTGCGTACAGGGAGAGTTCGGACTCCAGGGCCTGCACCGTCGTCTCGGCCCGCCGGAAGCCGTGCCCCTCCCCCTCGAACGCGATGTAGGCGTGCGGCACCCGGCGCCCGGCCATGCGGGCCAGGAAGCGCTCGCACTGCGCGGGCGGGCAGATCACGTCGTCGAGCCCCTGGAGCAGCAGGAAGGGCGCGCCGATCCGGTCGGCGTGCTCGGTGGGTGAGCGCTCCGCGTACCGGGCGGGCACCTCGGCGTACGGCCCGATCAGGCTCTCCAGGTACTGCGACTCGAAGTCATGGGTCTCGCCCGTCGCCCAGCCGGCCAGGTCGAGGATGGGGTAGATGATCGTGCCGCAGGCGTAGACGTCGGTGGTGGTGAGCGAGACCGCCGCGGTCCAGCCGCCCGCGCTGCCGCCGCGCACGGCGAGCCGGTCGCGGTCGGCGGTCCCTTCGTCGGCGAGGGCGAGCGCGACGGCCGCGCAGTCCTCGACGTCGACCACGCCCCACTGCTCGCGCAGCCGGCCCCGGTACTCGCGGCCGTACCCGGTCGAGCCGCCGTAGTTGACCTCGGCGACGCCGATGCCCCGCGAGGTGAAGTAGGCGATCTCCAGGTCGAGCACGAGCGGGGCCCGGCCGGTGGGTCCGCCGTGCGCCCAGACGACGTACGGCGGCAGTTCCTCGCCCGGCGCCACGCACCCCGGGTTGTGGGGCGGGTAGATGTGGGCGTGGATGTCGCGCCCGGCGGGTCCGGTGAAGGTGCGGATCTGCGGCTCGGGGTAGTAGGCGGGGTCCACGGCGTCGTCGTGGGCGGCGCCGACCACCCGGGCCCGTCCGGTCCGGGCGTCCAGTTCCACCACCTCGTACGCGCTGCGCGGGCTGGCCCCGACGGCGACGACGCGCTCGCCGTGCACCGCGAGGGTGGGCGCGAACTCGGTCCAGGGACCCGCCGCGTCGACGACCTCGCCGGTCTCCGGGTCGAGGATGCCGAGGGTGGTGGCGCCACGGCCGTGCACGACGGCGATCAGGCCACTGTCCAGCGGTGCGAACCAGCGGTGACCCAGCTTCCACAGGGGGCCGCCGAACTCCTCCTCGCGAGGGCACAGCGGTACCCCGGCTTCCGCGTCCGGCACATCGCCCGCTGTGTTCCGGACACCGCCTGCTGCGGGCCGTACACCGCCATCCGTGTCCGGTACGCCGTTCTTCGTGTCCGGTACACGGTCGGCCGCGTCCGGTACACCGTGTTCCGCATCCGGTACACCGCCGCCCGCATCCAGCACACCGTCCACCGCATACAGGTTCCACCAGCCCGTACGGTCGGCCGCGTACAGGAGACGGCCGCCCGTCGACCAGTCGACCTGGGCGATGGACTCCTGCGGCCCGCCGGCCACCGTCCGCGCCCCGCGGAAGAGGCCGTCCTCGCCGACCTCGGCGACGACCAGTTCCGTCCCGTCCCACGGCATGCGCGGATGGTCCCAGGCGAGCCAGGCCGCGTGCCGTTCGTCGGGCGAGAGGCGAGGCCCGGTGACGAACCGGTGCCGTTCGTCGGTGAGTTCGCGTACGCCGTCCCGGTCCTGGGCCGCCGAACCGTCCAGCGGCACGGCGGCGAGCACCCGGCGCACGTCGACGGACTCGTCGCCGGTGAACTCCTCCAGCACGCACCACACTTCACCGCGGTCGGCCAGCACCCGCGGATCGGCCCATCTCAGCCCGCCGCCGACCGGGGACACCGGTGTCAGGGGGCGCGGAGTGCCGCCCGGCCGGTACCGGTACAGCCGCTGGTCGGCGAAGTGCACGAACACGACGAGCGGTTCGCCGTCGACGACAGCTCCGGCCCAGGGCTGTCCGCCGTACTCGATCACCCGGCTGCGCACGTTCCACGGCGGGGGGAGCACGGACTCCTCGGTGCCGTCGGTGCCGCGCCGCACCAGGGCGCGGCGGCCGCCCTCGGCGGGGCGCGGCTCGGTCCACCACGCCTCGTCGCCGACGAAACCGACGTACTCGGGATGCCCGTCGTGCGCGGCGGCGAGCGCCGCGTCGATGGGCGAGGGCCAGGAACCGTAGGCCAGCGTCCGCACTTCGTCCCCCTGTGTGCCTAGGCCGTGCGCAGGAAGCGGTCGAGTACCCGGACGCCGAAGTGCAGCGCCTCGACGGGCACGCGTTCGTCGACTCCGTGGAAGAGGGCCTGGTAGTCGAAGCCCTCCGGGAGCTTGAGCGGCGCGAAGCCGTAGCCGGTGATGCCGAGGCGCGAGAACTGCTTGGCGTCGGTGCCTCCGGACATGCAGTACGGCACCACGTGCCCCTCCGGCGCGAACTTCTCGACGGCGGCCCGCATCTTCGCGTACGTCATCGAGTCCACCGGCGCCTGGAGAGCGACCTCCCGGTGTTGGAACTCCCACTCCACGTCAGGTCCGGTGAGCCGGTCAAGGGTCGTGCGGAACTCGTCATCGGAACCGGGGAGATACCGTCCGTCGACGTACGCCACGGCCTCCCCCGGGATCACGTTGATCTTGTAACCGGCGTCGAGCATGGTCGGGTTGGCGCTGTTGCGCACGGTGGCCTCGACCAGCGCGGCCGCAGGGCCGAGCTTGTCCAGGAGCGCGTCCGCGTCGGCGAGGCCGGTCTCGATGCCGTACACCGCGGCAAGTTCGGTGAGCGCGGCGCGCACGGTCGGGGTCAGGCGCAGCGGCCACTCGTGCTCGCCGATCCGGGTGATGGCGGCGGCGAGGCGCGTGACGGCGTTTTCCCGGTTCACCTTGGAGCCGTGCCCGGCGCGGCCGCGCGCGGTGAGCTTCAGCCAGGCCGTGCCCCGCTCACCGGCCGCGATCGGGTAGAGCTCCCGCCCGCTGCCGTCGTGGAAGGTGAACGCCCCCGACTCGCTGATGCCCTCGGTGCAGCCCTCGAACAGTCCTGGGTGCTCGTCGGCGAGGAATCCGGAGCCGTCCTCGGCGCTGGCCTCCTCGTCGGCGGTGAAAGCGATGACGAGGTCCCGCCGGGGCCGCACGCCCTGCCGCGCCCAGTCCCGCACCACGGCGAGGATCATCGCGTCCATGTTCTTCATGTCGACCGCGCCCCGCCCCCAGACGACCCCGTCGCGGATCTCCCCGGAGAACGGGTGCACGCTCCAGTCCCGCGCCTCGGCGGGCACCACGTCGAGGTGACCGTGGACGAGCAGCGCGTCGGCCGACGGGTCGGTGCCCTCGATGCGGGCGACGACGTTCGTCCGGCCTTTGGTGCGCTCCAGCAGGACGGGTTCCAGGCCCGCTTCGGCCAGCCGCGCGGCGGCGTACTCGGCGGCGGGCCGCTCCTGGCAGTCGCCGCCGCCCCGGTTGGTGGTGTCGATGCGGATGAGGTCGGAGGTGAACTCGACGACCTCGTCCAGTGCCCGCTGCTCGGGCTGGTCAGCCATACTGCTCCTCCACCGCGGCCGAGACGATCGTGGTGACCGCCTTGAAGGCGCGGATACCGTCGTACATGGTGCCGCTGGTGTACGCCACCTTCCGCTCCCCGACACGCGTCACGCCCGGCACGACGGTGGCGGCCATCGCCAGATGCTCCGCGTCGAATTCGAGGGCGACTGTATACGGTCCGCCGTCGACCGGATGGTGTCGCACGGCCAGTCCGGCCGCCTCCTTCGCCGCGGCCCGGATGTCGGCGGCGGTCCTTACCGGCGTACGGCAGACGGCCGCGTACCGCGAGACGTGGTCCTTGACGGCGACCTTCAGCGCCCCGGGGGCGTAGCCGAGCGCGTCCTCGCAGGCCACGTCGTCGCCGGTGACCAGGACGACCGGCACACCGTACTCGGCGACGACGTGGGCGTTGAGGAGTCCCTCGCTGGCCCGTACGTCGTTCAGCCACACGCCGGTGATGGAGTTGGCGAGGTAGGTGTGGGCGAGGACGCCCTCCATACCGGCGCCCGCGTGGTAGCCGACGAAGGCGATGCCGTCCACGTCGCCGTGCTGCACGCCCTCGACCATGGACAAGGACTTGTGCCGCCCGGTGAGCATTTCCACCCGCTCGTCGATCTGTTCGAGCAGGAGGTTGCGCATCGTCGAGTGGGCCTCGTTGACGAGGACCTCGTCCGCGCCGCCGTCGAAGAACCCCAGGACGGCGGCGTTGACGTCCGAGGTGAACATCGAGCGGCACCGCTCCCACTGCGGTGTGCCGGGCAGCACGTCCGCCGGCCAGGTCACCCCGGTGGCGCCCTCCATGTCGGCGCTGATCAGGATCTTCATGCCCCGTCACGTTACGCGCCGCAGGGGGAACCGGCCAGGAAGCCGCCCTTCCTGCCGCACCCCGGCCGCGAGCGGTTGCCTGCGGCCGAGGCCCCGGGCGAGCCTGGAGCTCCTCACGTCCCGTGGATCCGGTCGACGAGGATGTCGATCACCAGCGGCGTCCGTGGGCCGGCTCAGCAGGACCCCGTCCAGGCCCGCCTCGACGCCCGCGTCCACCGCCCGGGCCGCGTCAGCCGCTTCACGGCCGCCGCGGGGCGCTCGCTCGCGGACGCCGGGGACGCGTCCGTCCCCGGGGAGGACGTGCCGGACGCGCCGCCGCCACAGGCGGCCGTCAGCACACCCTGTCCGGCGACCGCTCCCAGGACGTGAAGGTCCCGGTCGCCTTCGCCGGCCAGGAGCCGGTGGACACCGACCCCGGCACCGGTGACACCGGCGGCACGGGCGGCTCCGCCTCCCCGGGCACGACCGGCGGCGGCACCTTGACCTCCACGACGGGTGGCACCGGCACGACGGGCACCTCGACCGCGGGCGGCAGCCTCGCCTCCACCGGCGTCACCGTGTTCTTTGTGGCCGCGGTCGCGGCCGCACTGCTGACCGCGGGCCGGGTGGCGTACCGCCGCGGCCGCGCGGTGGACTGACCGGGGCGGGGGGGGGGGGGGGCCGCGC
>NZ_JBXEJE010000005.1:178234-251859 GCF_056820935.1 Streptomyces sp. Q2
AACCGCTTTCCGCACCGGCTCAGACGGAGACCGCGACGGCGTTGTACGTCGTCTCGGGCGTCGGCGTCGTCGTGAAGCGCGCGTTGACCAGATAGAGACGGTCGCCGAAGCGGGCGGCCGTGGTGGGCACGTCGAAGCGCGGGTCGGTGACCGTCTTGCGCAGGGTGGCGGTGGTGGCCCTGGCGTCGAGGTCCCAGACGCTGATCAGGTTCAGGCGGTTCTGTACGACGTACAGCGTGTGGCCGATCCGCCACAGGCCGTCGCCGTTGACGACGTCCGCCTGCCCGACCAGCGTGATCCTGGTGGCGGCGCCGGTCCTGACGTTCACGTTGTACAGCTCGCCCGGCGAGCTCTTGACCACGATCAGGCCACGGCCGTCGGGGGTCTCGACGATGCCGTTGGCGTTGTTGACGCCCGGCACCTGCGTCCAGTCGCCGGTGAGCGGCAGGGCACGGATGCCGCCCTCCCTGCCGCCGCGCGGAACGCCGTGGAGGACCGCGTCGCGCGAGTCGGTGAACCAGGCACGGTCGCCGAGCAGGGTGACGTCGTTGATGAAGTGGCCGGCGGCCTCGGTGAGCCGGTGCGTGGCGAGGAGTTCGCCGGTGCGCGTGTCGTGGACCCGGGCGACGCCCGTGTTCCCGGCGACGTACAGCAGCCCGTCACGGTCGGCCTTGAGGCCGACGGAGACCAGGCCGGTGGCGCCCGCGAAGAGGACCTTGCCCTCACCGGTGCGCAGGTCGGTGCGGTAGATCGCGCCGTTGGCGCGGGAACCCAGGTACGCGTACGGCTTGCTTCCGATGGCGATTCCCTCGGGGAGCCAGCCGTTCGGTAGGGGGAACTCCGTCGGCCAGGCCGCGTTCGGGCCGGCGCTCGCCGTACCGGCGCCGGCCGTCACGGCCAGGGCGGCCAGGGCGGCGCCGCCGAGTACGGCGCGCCGGGTCGGGCGGGGGTGGGTCGGGGTCATCGTGGGCGCCTCCAGGGCGTGGTTTCGTCGACAACTGCGGCAACAACTACGTTGACGATCCCGCGAGTTGGCAACGCTCCCGCGCGCGTGGGAGTTCCCTGGGGCCCCGACCGCCGCGGGCGTCACACCGTGCGGCCCGCCACCAGCCACCGCGACGGAAGGGCGATCCGGGTGCCGTCGGGCCGGTACTCGGTGGTGGTGAGCGGCAGTTCACCGCTCGCCAGGACGCTCAGCCCGGCCACGTTCAGATAGAGGGGGATCGCGTCGTCGGCGACCTCGCCGGGCGCGATGCCGTGCCGGAAGACGGGCGCCAGCTTGGGCGGCGGGCCCTCGGGGCGCTGCGCCAGGTCCATGAGGACGGGCTTGGCGGACTCGGAGAGCTCGACGAGGAAGGCCCGGCCGCGCTGCCCGAGGAGCGCGGCGACCCCGTCCACGAGCGCCTGCCGGTCGTCGGGGTCGGCCTGGTGGAGGACGCCCCGCATATAGACGTTGGCGTCGCCGAGTTCCGCGTGCAGGGTCTCCGCCTCGCCCTTGCCGGCCGCGTCCAGTACCCGGTACGTCGCCTGCCCCGCCGGGTCGCCGCGCCGGGCGTGGTCGAGGGCGGCGACGGACAGGTCGGCGCCGAGGACGTGCGGGAAACGGTCGGCGAGGAACCGCGTCTGGGTGCCGTTGCCGCAGCCGAGGTCCACCAGGGGCAGACCGGGGTCGGTCAGATGGGGTTCGAAGAGGGCGAGATGGGCGCCGGCCGTGAGGATCGGCTCCGCGTCCCAGAACACGGCCCCCGGTTCACCGGAAGCCTCACGCCAGAAGCCCTCCCAGGACTCTTGGTACCGACTCGACACGCTCATGACCGACTCCCCGGGGTGCGAAGGCCGCCCGCCCCCAAGTGACGGGTCAGTACGGTGTATCGCGCCCAGGTCACGCCCACAAGCGCGCGGCGCATTCCTTCACGGGTCGTTCGTGACGGGTACTCCGTCGCGCGCCCCTTCTCCCGACGACGGATCAGCGGCCCGAGGACGGATCAGCGGCGCGGCAGCGTCAGCTCGAACCAGACGGTCTTGCCGGACGTGGTCCGGCTGGTCCCCCACTCGCGCGCGAGGGTGCTCACCACCCGCAGACCGCGCCCCACCTCGTCGCCGGGCCCCGCGCTCAGCAGGGTCGGCAGCTCGTGGTCGTCGTCGTCGACTTCGCACAGCAGGGTGTCGCCGCGTACCAGCCGCAGGTCGACGGGACGGCTGTGGGAGTGCCGTACCGCGTTGGTGACCAGTTCGCTGACCATGAGCTCGGTGGGACCGGCGAGCTTCGTGAGCCCCCAGTCGTGGAGCTGTTCGCGGATTACCGCGCGGGCCCGGCCCACCTCGACCGGGTCGAGGGGGAACCGCCACTCGGCGACGTCGTCGGGCTCGATGCCGTTGAGGCGGGCCATCAGCAGGGCCACGTCGTCCTTGCGGCCGCCGCGGGTGTTGAGGGAACGGATGATCGTGTCGCAGGCGTCGTCCATGGAGGCGGCCGGGTGCGCGGCGGACTCGCACAGGGTGGCGAGGCCGACGCCGATGTCCTCGCCGCGCACCTCCACCAGGCCGTCGGTGCACATCACGAGCCGGTCGCCGGGCCGCACGCGCACGCGTACCGCTTCGAACGGCACGCCGCCGACGCCGATCGGCGCCCCCGTCGGCAGGTCGAGCAGCTCGCTGGCGCCGTCCCGGGCCCGGACCACGACGGGCGGGATGTGACCGGCGTTGGCGATGTGCAGTTCGCTCGCGATCGGGTCGTAGACCGCGTACAGGCAGGTCGCGAGGTAGGTGTCGCCGAGGCGCTGGGCGAGGTCGTCGAGGTTGCGCAGGAGTTGGGCGGGCGGCAGGTCGAGGGCGGCCATGGTCTGTACGGCCGTCCGCAACTGGCCCATCATGGCGGCCGAGTTGAGGCCGTGGCCCATGACGTCGCCGACGACCAGGGCGGTGCGGGCACCGGGCAGCTTCACGGAGTCGAACCAGTCGCCGCCGACGCGCCCGAGGAGGGTGCCGGGCAGATAGCGGGTGGCGATGTCGCAGCCGGCCATGCGTGGCGGGATGTGCGGCAGCATGCTGTCCTGGAGGGTCTCGGCGACGCTCTCCTGGAAGGTGTACATACGCGCGTTGTCCAGTACGAGTCCCGCGCGGGCGGCGAGTTCGGCGCCGGTGACCCGGTCCATGTCGTTGAACTCGACGCGCTCGGGGTGCCGCAGCAGGATCATGAAGCCGAGGACCACGTTGCGTGCCTTGAGGGGCACGACCAGCATGGAGCGGCCCGTGATGAGGGGCCGGATGTCCCGCTTTTCGAACTGGGAGGCGATGGCGTGGCCCATCGGCTCGCTGATGCGCGGCACGAGGACGGGTTCGCCGGTGGTCATGCACTGGAAGAACGGGGTGTGCGCGGGGAACGGCATGGCCTCGCCGACCGGCACCACGTCGTCCCAGCGGCCGGGCTCGTCGGTGTGCTCCAGGGCGACCCGGTGCCACATGGTGGTGGTGTCCGGCACGCCCTCGGAGAACTCCTCACCGGCGACGACCTGTTCGCGCAGGTAGGTGCCGGCGACGTCGGTGAAGCGGGGCACGACGGCCTTGCTGACCTCGATGATGGTCTTCGCCAGGTCCAGGGAGGTGCCGATCCGGCCGCTGACCTCGTTCAGGAACTCCAGACGCTCGCGCACGGCGGTGTACTCGAGGTCTTCGGCCTCGTCGGTGGCGTCCTGCGGGACTTGACGCCCCTCGGCCAGGGCCCGGGCCGCGCGTTCGCGGCGGGCCTTGCGCTCGGCGCGCCGGGGCACGCCCCAGTCGGGGGTGACGGGCACCCGGTCGTTCTGGCTGAACTCCAGGACGGGATAGCCCAGTTCGAGGATCTGACCGACGATGCGCGCGCCCTCGTCGACGCCCATGCTGGGCAGGATCTCGGGGAGCCGGCGGGCCAGTTCGTCGGCGCCCGGGAAGTCGGTGTGCAGCGCGAAGCCGGGCGCGATCCGCTCGAACGCCAGGTCCTGGGTGTCCTCGTCGGCCTGGTCCGGCCGCAGACCGCCCGCGTCGGCGGCGAGGACCAGCAGGCGCTCCGGCCCGGGGCCGATCAGCGGGTAGGCCCACCACAGGACGTCGACCCGGTCGAGGTCCGCCGCGGTGAGGCGGGCGCGGCCGGCGGCCGGGTAGGACAGCCTGCCGTCGAGGGAGGTCTCCAGGCCGGGTCCGAGGCCGTCGTAGGCCGCGTACGCCCCGTAGGGCGCGACCTCGTCCTCCTCGGGCAGCGCTCCGGAGACGGGCAGCAGGTCGACCGCGGACCGGCCGATCGCCTCGTCCTTGGTGGCGCCGAACAGGCGGCGCGCGCCCGTGCTCCAGTGGGAGACCAGGCCGTCGCGGTCCACCACAACCACGGCCAGCGGGATGCGGCCGGACGGCGCGTGCTCCGCCGCGCCGCTCCCAGCTCCGGGGCTGGGGGGTGCGCCCCTCTCGGTGCCACGGTTCATGGCCCAGGCCCTCTCTCCCCGCGGCTCCGCGAGATCTGTGCCGCCTCGACCACCGTACGGCGCCGGTCGCTCACGATGTGCGGCAATGCCGGAATCGGGTCGCCCGATCACACCGGCGCACGCCCCCGCGCCCCACTCTGAGCTGGGACTACGGTCCGACAGAGCCAGGTTACTGACAGGTTGTCAGTCCTCGTGCCCCAGCCGCAGATCCCGTTCCGTGCTGCCCCCTGGGGACACGTGGAGCGCGGTGGCGACCGGCGGGTAACCAGTGGCGATGACGGTGTACTCGCCACAGGGCACGTCGACGAACCCGAAGGTGCCGTCGGGGCCGGTGGTGAGGGTGTCCACGACGTTGCCGGCCGCGTCCAGCAGGGTCACGCGCGCGTCCTCCACGGGCCTCCCCCACCCTCCGGGCGGGGGGACCCCCATCTCGCTTCGCCCGCCGCCGGCCCGCACGGTGCCCCGCAGCACGGCCCCGCCGGCGAGTTCGACGTCCTGGCGGGTCTCCCTGGCGGCCCGGACGGTGACGGGGAGCGCGGCCGGACGGAACGCGGGCGCGCCGACCGCGAGGGTGTACTCGCCGGCCACCAGCTCGGTGATGGCATAACCGCCCCCGCGTCCGCTGCGCGTGGTCGCCACGACCTCGCCCTGCGCGTCGGTCAGGGTGACGGCGGCGTCCCGGACGGGGCTGCCGTCCGCGGTGACCACGCTTCCCGTGAGGCGTCCCGCGCCGCCGAGGACGACGTCCAGCTCGACGGGGCGGTCCCCGACGGTCACGGAGACCGCCTGCGGCTGGTGGCCGCCCGCCGCGGCGATCAGGACGTAAGCCCCCGGGCCCGGCGTCGACAGCGCGTACCGCCCGTCCTCGCCGCTCGCGCCCCGACCGGTCTGCAGTCCGGCGACGTCGATCAGGGTGAGTGCCGCGCCGGACACGACCGTCCCGTCCGGGTGCCGCACGGTGCCGTACACAGGGGTTTGTGCGGTGTACGGCGAGATGGGGGTCCCCCCGCCCGGAGGGTGGGGGAACGCCTGCGGGACCGGGGCGTCCACCTGCGCGGTCCGGGGCTCCGCGGCCGGCGCGTCGTGGGCCACCAGGGGTTTCTCCTTGAGGAAGAAGGCGAGGAGCAGGCCGAGCACGAGCACCGGCACGAGGTAGAGGAAGATCCGCGGCATGGCGTCGGCGTAGGCCCGGATGTAGTCGTCGCGCAGTGCCGGGGGCAGCGCGTGGACGAGCTGCGGGGTGATGGACTCGGGGTCGGGGAGCGAGGCGGTCGCGCGCGGGGGGAGGCGTTCTTCCAGTGAGTCGGCGAGCCGGTCGGCGAAGAGGGTGCCGAAGATCGCGGCGCCGACGCTGCCGCCGATCTGCCGGAAGTAGTTGGTGGCGCTGGTGGCGGTGCCGAGGTCGGCGGGGCGCACGGAGTTCTGCACGGCGAGGATCAGCACCGGCATCACCATGCCGATACCGGCGCCGAGCACGGCCATCCAGATGCTGTAGTGCAGGCGGGGCGTGTCGGCGTCGAGGTGGGAGAGCAGCCACATGCCGGCCACCGAGAGCGCCCCGCACGACGATCGGGTGAATCTTGTAGCGCCCGGTGCGGCTGATGAGCTGCCCGGAGACGATCGAGGCGCCGACGATGCCGCCCGTCATCGGCAGCATCAACAGGCCCGACTCGGTGGCGGAGGCCCCGTCGACCATCTGCAGGAAGGTCGGCAGGTAGCTGGCCGCGCCGAACAGGGCGACGCCGATCACGAGGCCCACCAGGCCGGTGACGTTGAAGACGGAGTCCTTGAACAGCCGGAGCGGGATGAGGGGTTCGGCCGCGAAGTGCTCGGCGAGGAGGAAGAGCAGGCTCGCGGCCGCCGCGCCGGCGCCGAGTCCGAGGATGACCCGCGAGTCCCACGCGTACTCGGTGCCGCCCCAACTGGTCAGCAGCACCAGGCAGGTGGAGGCGGTGGCGAGCAGCAGCGCGCCGAGGATGTCGAGCCGGGGCTTGGCCGTCGGCTTGGGGAGTTTCAGTACGACGGTGACGACGGCGAGGGTGAGCAGGCCGAAGGGGACGTTGACGTAGAAGCACCAGCGCCAGGAGTGGTGGTCGGTGAAGTAGCCGCCCAGCAGGGGCCCGGCGACGGAGGCGAGACCGAACGCGGCGCCGATGAGGCCCAGGAACCGGCCGCGGTTTCGGGCCGGCACGATGTCCGCGATGATCGCCTGCACGCCGATCATAAGGCCGCCGGCGCCGACGCCCTGGACCGCCCGGAAGGCGATCAGCCGGTCCATGGTCTGCGCGCGGCCGGCGAGCGCGGATCCGACGACGAAGACGACGATCGCGAACTGGAAGACGCCCTTGCGGCCGAGGAGGTCACCGAGCTTGCCGTAGACCGGGAGGCCGATGGTGGCGGTGAGGAGGTAGGCGGTGATCGCCCAGGACATCCTGTCCAGGCCGTGCAGTTCGCCGACGATCTTCGGCAGCGCGGTGGCGACGATCATCTGCTCCAGCGCCGCCAGCAGCAGCGCGAGCATCAGGGCGACGAAGACCAGCCGGACCCGGCGTGGGCTCAGTCCGGTGCCGTTGGCCGAGACCTGAGGCGGGCCCTGCGAGGAGGGTGACGGGGCCGGTTCGTCCTGTACCAGAGTGACGCCGCCCACGTATCGCTCCCCTCGTCGCGCTGCCGCACAATTCCCGCGTAAAGCGACAACTGCGAGCAAGCGCGACGAGTTACGGCGTATCGCCGGGGCGCACGGAGATCCACTCGAACCGGTGAGGGGGCCAACGGCCGGTCACCGGTGTCCCGTTGGGGCTACTTCTCGACCTCGGCGGCGAGCTTGTCGAGCAGGGCGTCGTAGATCCGGCCGAGCCCCTTGGGCGCGAAGGTCTTCTCGAAGAAGCCGCCGACACCGCCGGCGCCCTGCCAGACGGTGGTGACGACGACCCGGGACTTGCCCTCGCCGGCCGGGGTGACCCGCCAGGTGGTGACCATCGAGGAGTTGCGGTCCTTCTCGACGAGCTCGCCGTCGGTGGGCTCGCTGACCTCCAGGAGGCAGTCGCGCACGCGCTTGCTGGTGGCCTGGAGCTTCCAGTGGACGAGGGTGCCCTCGCCGTCGCCGCCCTCGCGCACCTCGTACTCGCTGAAGTGCTCGGGCATCACCTTCGCGCGCGTGCCGCTGTAGTCGGCGAGGGCGTCGAACACCTTCTCCGCGTCCGCCGCGACGATCCGCTCCGTAGTGGCCTCGACCTGCGCCATTGACTTCCTCCAGGACCTGGGTTCTCGGGGTGGAGGCAAGCCAACCACCCCGGGTCCCGGGCGCCCAAATCGGGGGTCGCACGATCAAGGGAACACATGTTCTATTCTTGGGGTCAGTGCTACCGAGGAGGCCTCATGCGCTGGGAGAACCTCACAGAGTCCGGCGATCACGGCCGGGCCGACGCCGCCCTGTTCGACGCGGACGCCGTGACCAGCCGTACGTTCGACACGCCCGAGTTCGCCGGGATCACCTTCCACGAGATCCGGGCCCGGTCGATCATCAACCGCGTGCCGGGCGCCTCCCGCATGCCGTTCGAATGGACGGTCAACCCCTACCGTGGCTGCTCGCACGCGTGCGTGTACTGCTTCGCCCGCAAGACGCACAGCTACCTGGACCTGGACACGGGCGTCGACTTCGACTCCCAGATCGTGGTCAAGACCAACGCGCCGGAGCTGCTGCGCCGCCAGCTGGGCTCGCGCCGCTGGCAGGGCGAGCACATCGCGATGGGCACCAACGTCGACTGCTACCAGCGCGCCGAGGGCCGCTACCGCCTGATGCCGGGCATCATCACCGCCCTGAGCGACCACGCCAACCCCTTCTCGATCCTGACGAAGGGCACGCTGATCCTGCGCGACCTCGACCTGCTGAAGCGGGCGGCCGAGGTGACGGACGTCGGCATCTCGGTCTCGGTCGGCTTCACCGAGCCCGAGCTGTGGCGCACCGTCGAGCCGGGCACGCCCGCGCCGGAGCGGCGCCTGGACGTCGTACGGACCCTGGGCGAGCACGGCATCGGATGCGGTGTCCTGATGGCGCCGGTCATCCCGTTCCTGAGCGATCATCCGGCCCAACTGCGGGACACCGTACGGGCGATCGCGGAGTCCGGGGCCACCTCGGTCACCCCGCTGGTGCTGCATCTGCGCCCCGGCGCACGGGAGTGGTTCATGGCCTGGCTGGCCCGCCACCACCCGCATCTGACGGGCCGTTACGAGCGGCTGTACGCGGACGGCGCCTACGCCCCGAAGTGGTATCAGCGCCGGATCACCCGTCAGGTCCACGAGCTGGCCCAGGAGTACGGGATCGGCCCCACGCGCGCGGGGATGCCGCGGCGCGTCCCTGAGCCGGAGCCCGAGCGGCCCGATCTGTCCGAACCGACTCAACTCACGCTCATCTGAGAGCATTCGAGCGCATATCGCGATCCAATTGGGTCAAGTATTGCCAGAACCCGTTCTTCCGGCCGGGCTTTCCGGGACGATGCGGCGGGGACCGTGACCTTCGCGGTCCGAAACCCTCCGTCCTGGGAGGACTCCATGAGAAAACGCGCAGCCGCGCTGTGCGGTGCCGCTGTCGTCGTGGCCGGGAGCTTCACGGCCGTCCCCGCCGGCGCGAGCACTCCACCGACCGCACCGACCGCGCAGACCGCTCAAGCCGCGAAACCCGCCTGGAAGAAGTGCGGCACCACCGACTATCCGACGCTTCAGTGCGCGTCGCTCAAGGTGCCGCTCGACCACGCGAAGCCGCACGGCAGGCAGATCACCCTCGCGCTGTCCCGCGTGCCGCACACCGCGAAGAAGTACCAGGGTCCCCTGCTGGTCAACCCCGGCGGCCCCGGCGGCAGCGGTCTGACGCTCGCCGGGTTCGTCGCCTCCACGCTGCCCAAGGCGGTCGCGGCCCAGTACGACGTCATCGGCTTCGACCCGCGCGGGGTGGGCGCGAGCAAGCCCGCCCTCGACTGCAGGCCGGGTCACTTCGACCCGGTGCGCCCGGACTCCGTGCCGAGCACACCCGCCATCGAGAAGGCCAACCTCACCCGCGCCAAGTCCTTCGCCGCCGCCTGCGGCAAGAAGTACGCGAGCGTGCTGCCGTACATCAACACGGTCAGCGCCGTGCGGGACATGGACGCGATCCGCAAGGCGCTGGGCGCCAAGAAGATCAACTACTTCGGTTACTCGTACGGCACCTATCTCGGCGCGGTCTACGGCAAGCTCTATCCGGAGCGGGTGCGGCGCCTGGTCCTGGACTCGATCGTCGACCCCACCGGCGTGTGGTACGACGCCAACCTCGCCCAGGACCACGCCTTCGACGGCCGCCACCGGGCGCTGATGACCTGGATCGCGAAGTACGACGCCACGTACAAGCTCGGCACCGATCCGGAGAGGATCGAGGCCAAGTGGTACGCGATGCGGGCGGCCCTCGCCGAGAAGCCGGCCGGCGGGACGGTGGGCGCCTCCGAACTGGAGGACACCTTCGTCCCGGGCGGTTACTACAACGGCTACTGGCCCTACCTCGCCGAGGCGTTCGCGGCGTACGTGAACGACAAGAACGCCGACCCGCTGGTCGAGGCGTACGAGAACTTCGCCGCGGTGGACGCCTCGGGTGACAACGGCTACAGCATCTACACCTCGGTGCAGTGCCGTGACGCGTCCTGGCCGCGCGACTGGAACCAGTGGCGCAAGGACAACTGGGCAGTGTACGAGAAGGCGCCGTTCATGGCATGGAACAACGCCTGGTACAACGCGCCCTGCGCGTTCTGGCCGACGGACTCGCTGCAGCCGAAGAACGTCGCCACCGGCAAGCTCCCGCCGGCGCTGCTCTTCCAGGCGACGGACGACGCGGCCACCCCGTACCAGGGCGGCGTGACGGTCCACCAGCTGCTCGCCCACTCCAGTCTGGTGGTCGAGGAAGGCGGCGGGAACCACGGCATCTCGCTGAGCGGCAACGCCTGCCTGGACAAGTACCTGGCGGCGTACCTGACCGACGGCACGGTGCCACGCGGTCACGGCGAGGCCGACGCGGTGTGCAAGGCACTGCCCGATCCGGAGCCGCTCAGCTCGAAGGCGGCGTCCACGTCGTCCCGCGGCTCGACCCTGCACGGTCTGCTCGGCTTCCGCGGCTGAGTACGGCCTGACGGCCCGTCGGGGGCGTTGTCAGACCCATGGTCCACCATGGACGCATGAGTGAGCTGACGAGGATTCCCGCCCCCGACGGTGTCGCCCCCGCCGCCGCGTACACCCACGTCGTGACGGGCACCGGCCGTTTCGTCGCCGTCTCCGGCCAGCTCGCCCTGGACGAGGACGGCCGGCTCGTCGGTGCGGGCGACCCCGCGGCGCAGGCCCGTCAGGTCTTCGAGAACCTCCGCCGCTGCCTGGCCGCCGCGGGCGCGGCCTTCGACGACGTCGTCAAACTCACCTTCTTCGTCACGGACATGGCCCACCTGCCCGCGATCCGTGCGGCCCGCGCCGCCCACATACCCGACGACCGCCTGCCGGCCGCCTCCGCCGTGCAGGTCGCGGCGCTGGTCGGGCCCGAGTTCCTGATGGAGATCGAGGCGTTCGCGGTGGTCGGCGAGTGACTCACGTGCGGGTGCGGGAGATGAGGCTCGCCGACTGCGACCGCGTCTCCGAGATCCGTGTGCGCGGCTGGCAGAGCGCCTACCGGGGCCTCATGCCGCGGTCCTTCCTCGACGCCCTCAGCGTGACGAAGGACGCCGAGCGACGGCGCTCCCTCTTCTCCGCGCGCGCGAGCGACGGTGTGGTGAACCTGGTCGCCGAGCGGGACGGCGAGATCGTCGGCTGGGCGGCGCACGGCCCGTACCGCGACGGCGACACCCGCACCGCGGACGCGGAGCTGTACGCGATCTACGTCGACTCCGCGCACCTGGGGTGCGGGGTCGGAAGGGCGCTGCTGGAGGAGTCGGCGGGCCAGTGCCGCGCCCGGGCGCGCCTGTTCCTGTGGGTACTGGAGGGGAACACGCGCGCCCGTCGTTTCTACGAACGGGCGGGTTTTCGCCCGGACGGCGCCGAGGAGCCGTTCGAGGTCGACGGAGTGCTGGTCCCGGAGGTCCGGTACGTACGGGAGTCGGCGCCGCCCGACTGACGGAGCATCGGCGCCTGACGGAGCATCGCCGTCTGACGGGTCGCCTCCGCCTGACGGGTCACCGCCGTTGTCTCGGGATCCGCGCCAGGGCCCGCACCGCCGCTTCGGCGAGCACCGGGTGCGCGAGTGCCTCGTTCAGGACGGGCCTGGCCCGGGTGTCGCCGAGCGTGCCGAGCCCCTCCACACAGGCCAGGGCCACGCGCCGGTAGGGATCGTGCGGGCGCAGCCGCCGCCCCAGGGTGGTGATCAGCGCCGGTACGGCCTCGGGGGCGCGCAACTGCACCAGGAGCCGGACGGGATGCAGGGCGTAGGCGACACGGAGTTCGTTGGTGGCGAGCGCGGCGGCCGCACGGGCGGTGCGCGGGTCGCCGAGGCGGGCCAGGGCGTGGGCGGCGGAGGCGCAGCGCTGCGGGTCGCGGTGGTTGAGCAGCAGGACGAGCGATTCGAAGGCACGCCGGTCGCCCGCGAGTCCGAGCCGGAACGCGGCCAGCTCCCTGGCCCACAGCGGATGTCCCGCCTCGGTGAGTACCGCCGCCAGGTCGTCGGTGTCCTCAGTCCTGATGAGACGCTCGTAGAGGGGCGGGTCCCCCGACTCCTGCCGTAAGCGTTCCGTGAGTGATCGCAACTCTTCGTCCATGAAACCGAGATTAGGCGGGCTGCCGGGGAGCCAGGACCCACATCACCATTTCAGGGGCTGGCGCGCTCGTTACTCACGGGTTAAGCTCAGACGAGCGAGTTACCCACTCGTGGATCTGCTCGTGGTGGCCTGGTGACGCAGCTGCTACGAGAGCAGTCGGTTCGGTACCTCGTGTACCCGAGTACGACCCGGCCCCGGGACAGGGCCGGTCGGTTCCGCCGTTTTCCGGGCGTGTGCACGCCCCTCATGACGGCACCGGGCGTGTGCGCCTGCAGCCCGGCAACACCCGCACTCCTTTTCGCACCCCGGTGCGCCCGTGGCTCGGCCCCGTTCGGGCCGTGCCCGGCGCACCCGGGCGCCCTTCCAGTCGTCACCCTCATTCCTGGAGTCCGCGATGGCCGCTCCCCTGTCCGACACCCCTCTGTCCCAGTTCAAGACCGTCGCCGTCGTCGGCCTCGGCACGATGGGCACCGGCATCACCGAGGTGCTCGCCAAGGCCGGCCGCGAGGTCGTCGGCATCGACATCAGCGAGGCCGCCGCCGCCCAGTCGATGGCCGTTCTGGAGGCCGCGACCGCCCGTGCCGTCGAACGTGGCCGGCTCACCGGGCAGGAACGCACCGACCTGCTCTCCCGCGTCCGCACCTCCACCGATCTGCGGGCCGCGGCCGACGCCGACCTGGTCATCGAGGTGGCTCCGGAGTCGTATGAGATCAAGCACCAGATCTTCCGTGAACTCGACGGGATCGTGCGGCCGGAGACGATCCTGGCGACCGGCACGAACGCCCTGTCCGTCACCCGGCTCGCCGCCGACTCGGCCCGCCCGGAGCGGGTGCTGGGTCTGCACTTCTTCAACCCGGCGCCGGCCATGCGGCTGGTCGAGGTCGTCTCCTCGGTGCTGACCGCGCCCCAGGCGGTCGCCGCGGTCACGGACCTCGCGATCGAGCTGGGCAAGGAGCCCGTCGCGGTCGGTGACCGGCCCGGATTCGTCGCCGACGGACTGCTGTTCGGCTACCTCAACCAGGCCGCCGCGATGTACGAGGCGAAGTACGCCTCCCGGGAGGACATCGACGCCGCGATGCGGCTCGGCTGCGGGCTGCCCATGGGCCCGCTGGCCCTGCTCGACCTGATCGGCGTCGACACCGCTCGTACGGTCCTGGAGGCCATGTACACCGAGTCCCGGGACCGGCTGCACGCCCCCGCGCCGATCCTCAAGCAGCTCAGCGAGGCGGGCCTGACCGGCCGCAAGTCGGGCCGCGGCTTCTACACGTACGAGGCACCGGGCAGCGCCACGGTCGTGCCGGACGCCCTGACACCCCACTCCGGTGGTCTCGACGTCCCCGGCCGCGCGGTGCGGTCCGTCGGCGTCGCGGGCTCGGGCACCATGGCGTCCGGGATCGCCGAGGTCTTCGCCAAGGCGGGGTACGAGGTCGTCCTCGCCGCCCGCAGCGAGGAGAAGGCGCAGACCGCCAAGTCCCGTATAGGCAAGTCGCTTTCACGCTCCGTCGACAAGGGGCGGATGACCGCCGAGGCCGCCGCGCAGACCCTGGAGCGGATCACCCCGGCGGGTTCCTACGATGCCTTCGCCGACGTCGACCTGGCCCTGGAGGCCGTCGCCGAGGACCTGGAGGTCAAGCAGCAGCTGTTCGCGACGCTGGACAAGGTCTGCAAGCCGGGCGCGGTCCTGGCCACCACGACCTCGTCCCTGCCCGTCGTCGCCTGCGCCCGCGCCACCTCGCGCCCGCAGGACGTGATCGGCATGCACTTCTTCAACCCGGCGCCGGCGATGAAGCTGGTCGAGGTCGTCCGTACGGTGCTGACGACCGACGACGTGCACTCGACGGTCCGCGAGGTCTGCGTCAAGATCAAGAAGCATGCGGTCGACTGCGGGGACCGGGCCGGATTCATCGTGAACGCCCTGCTCTTCCCGTACCTCAACAACGCGATCAAGATGGTGCAGGAGCACTATGCGTCGCTTGACGACATCGACGCGGCGATGAAGCTCGGCGGCGGTTACCCGATGGGCCCGTTCGAGCTCCTGGACGTCGTCGGGCTCGACGTCTCGCTGGCCATCGAGAAGGTCCTGCACCGCGAGTTCCGCGACCCGGGCCTGGCCCCGGCACCGCTCCTGGAGCACCTGGTGGCCGCGGGCTGCCTCGGCCGCAAGACCGGCCGCGGCTTCCGCGAATATGCCCGCCGCTGAGCGTCCCGGCGACTGGTTGGCACAGGATGCGGACTGGGGCGGGCTGCTCGAACCGGGCGGGTTCACGCCGCCCGCCCCGCACGGCTCGCCCCCGCCCGTCACTCCCCCGCCCGCACCAGTTGGGGGAAAGCGGGGACCTGCGCGACGAGCTGCGCACATGCAGTACGTTCGGGGCATGCCCCAGCCCGCCAAGTCCTCACGTACACCAGCCACGCCCGACGCGCCGGAAAGTGCCGCAGGCAGTCGCGCCGCGGCCCAGCGGCTCAAGATGCGCCGGGAACTGGCGGCCGCCGCGATGGAGCTGTTCGCGACCAAGGGGTACGAGGCGACCACGGTCGACGAGATCGCGGCCGCGGCCGGGGTCGCGCGTCGCACCTTCTTCCGGCACTTCCGCTCCAAGGAAGAGGCGATCTTCCCCGACCACGACGACACGCTGATCCGGGCGGAGGCGGTCCTCAACGCCGCCCCCGCGCACGAGCATCCGCTCGACACCGTGTGCCGGGGCATCAAGGAAGTCATGCGGATGTACGCGGCCCGGCCGGAGATCTCGGTCGCCCGCTACAAGCTCACGCGCGAGGTACCCACCCTGCGCGAGGCGGAGATCGCGTCGGTGGCCCGCTACGAGCGGCTCTTCACCCGCTACCTGCTCGGCCACTTCGACGAGCACGCGCACGACGACGACGCCAACGACGACCCGCTGCTGGCCGAGGTCGCCGCGTCCGCCGTGGTCACCGCCCACAACCACGTCCTGCGGCGCTGGTTGCGGGCCGGCGCCCAGGGGGACGTCGAGGCCCAGCTGGACCACGCCTTCGCGATCGTGCGCAAGACGTTCGGGTCGGGCATCGGGGCCGGGCGCACCACGACCCCGAGGCCGCCCGCGGCGACGGTCTCCACCCACGGCGAGGTACTGGTGACGGTGGCCCGTACGGACGCCCCGCTCGACCAGGTCATGCGGACCATCGAAGAGGCACTCAAGGACCGCTGAGCCCTTCTCCCCACTGTGACGACGGCCACCCCTCGGGGTGGCCGTTTTGGCATGTCAGGGCAGCTTTTCAGGCACCTTTCGCCCCCCGTTCGATCGATCATCGCTCATGTGTTACGTAAAGATTTCACCTGAGAGCAAGTTCTGGCACTCAGTGCCTTGCGAGGTGACACGCGGTGTCATACGTTGAAGGTGTCCGGGCGGCCGGCGTGCAGAGACCTTTCGTACGTCGGCTGTCCCAGCAAACCATCGGTCTGCCCGCCCGGACGCCTGCGTCACAGGCAACCTCCCGCGCCACAAAGCGCTGCCGAACAGCACAACCGCCGAACCGACGGCACTTCCCACCCACCCTCAGCAGCACCGACGTAACCCTCAGCGTCTCCCTCAAGACGCCATTCGCCGGAGGCAAACCGTGACCATGAAGGACATCCTGGACGCGATCCAGTCGCCGGACTCGACGCCGGACGACTTCGCCGCTCTGCCGCTCCCCGAGTCCTACCGCGCGATCACCGTCCACAAGGACGAGACGGAGATGTTCGCGGGCATGCAGACCCGCGAGAAGGACCCCCGCAAGTCCCTGCACCTGGACGACGTGCCCCTGCCCGAGCTGGGCCCGGGCGAGGCCCTGGTGGCCGTCATGGCCTCCTCGGTGAACTACAACTCCGTGTGGACCTCGATCTTCGAGCCGCTGTCGACCTTCGGCTTCCTGGAGCGCTACGGCAAGGTCTCGGAGCTCACCAAGCGCCACGACCTGCCGTACCACATCATCGGCTCCGACCTCGCGGGCGTCGTCCTGCGCACCGGCCCCGGCGTCAACGCCTGGAAGCCCGGTGACGAGGTCGTCGCGCACTGTCTGTCGGTCGAGCTGGAGTCGTCCGACGGCCACAACGACACGATGCTCGACCCCGAGCAGCGCATCTGGGGCTTCGAGACCAACTTCGGCGGCCTCGCCGAGATCGCGCTGGTCAAGTCCAACCAGCTGATGCCCAAGCCGGACCACCTCAGCTGGGAGGAGGCCGCCGCGCCCGGTCTGGTCAACTCCACCGCCTACCGGCAGCTGGTCTCCCGCAACGGCGCCGGCATGAAGCAGGGCGACAACGTGCTCATCTGGGGCGCGAGCGGCGGACTGGGCTCGTACGCCACACAGTTCGCGCTGGCCGGCGGCGCCAACCCCATCTGTGTCGTCAGCAGCGAGCAGAAGGCGGACATCTGCCGGGCCATGGGCGCCGAGGCGATCATCGACCGCACCGCCGAGGACTACAAGTTCTGGAAGGACGAGCACCACCAGGACCCCAAGGAGTGGAAGCGCTTCGGCAAGCGCATCCGTGAACTCACCGGCGGCGAGGACGTCGACATCGTCTTCGAGCACCCCGGCCGCGAGACCTTCGGCGCCTCCGTCTACGTCACGCGCAAGGGCGGCACGATCGTCACCTGCGCGTCGACCTCGGGCTACAACCACGAGTACGACAACCGCTACCTGTGGATGTCCCTGAAGCGGATCATCGGCTCGCACTTCGCCAACTACCGCGAGGCCTGGGAGGCCAACCGGCTCATCGCGAAGGGCAAGATCCACCCGACCCTGTCCAAGGTGTACTCCATGGAGGACACCGGGCAGGCCGCCTACGACGTGCACCGCAACCTCCACCAGGGCAAGGTCGGCGTGCTGTGCCTGGCGCCCGAGGAGGGCCTCGGCGTGCGGAACGCGGACAAGCGCGCCCAGCACGTCGACGCCATCAACCGCTTCCGGAACATCTGAGGTCACAGATGACTGAGCGTCAGAAGGACCGGCCGTGGTTGATGCGGACCTACGCCGGCCACTCCACGGCCGAGGCGTCCAACGAGCTGTACCGGCGCAACCTCGCCAAGGGTCAGACGGGTCTGTCGGTGGCGTTCGACCTGCCGACGCAGACCGGCTACGACTCCGACCACGTCCTCGCCCGCGGCGAGGTGGGCCGGGTCGGCGTGCCGATCGCGCACCTCGGTGACATGCGCAGGCTGTTCCAGGACATCCCCCTGGAGCAGATGAACACCTCGATGACCATCAACGCCACCGCCATGTGGCTGCTGGCGCTCTATCAGGTCGTCGCGGAGGAGCAGGGTGCGGACATCACCAAGCTCCAGGGGACGACCCAGAACGACATCGTCAAGGAGTACCTGTCGCGGGGCACGCACGTGTTCCCGCCGGTGCCCTCGCTCCGCCTGACGACGGACATGATCGCGTACACGGTCTCCCACATGCCGAAGTGGAACCCGATCAACATCTGCAGCTACCACCTGCAGGAGGCGGGCGCCACGCCGGTCCAGGAGATCGCGTACGCGATGTCCACGGCGATCGCGGTGCTGGACGCCGTGCGGGACTCCGGCCAGGTGCCGCAGGAACGCATGGGTGACGTCGTCGGCCGGATCTCCTTCTTCGTGAACGCGGGCGTCCGCTTCGTCGAGGAGATGTGCAAGATGCGGGCGTTCGGCCGCATCTGGGACCAGGTCACCCGCGAGCGGTACGGCATCGAGGACCCCAAGCACCGCCGCTTCCGCTACGGCGTCCAGGTCAACTCCCTCGGTCTGACGGAGGCGCAGCCGGAGAACAACGTCCAGCGGATCGTCCTCGAGATGCTGGCCGTGACCCTCTCCAAGGACGCACGCGCGCGTGCCGTCCAGCTGCCCGCCTGGAACGAGGCGCTCGGCCTGCCCCGCCCCTGGGACCAGCAGTGGTCGCTGCGCATGCAGCAGGTGCTCGCGTACGAGAGCGACCTGCTGGAGTACGCCGACATCTTCGAGGGCTCGAAGGTGATCGAGGCCAAGGTGGGCGAGCTGGTCGAGGAGTCGCTCGCGGAGATGGAGCGGATCCAGGAGATGGGCGGCGCGATGGCCGCCGTCGAGTCGGGCTACCTCAAGTCGCAGCTGGTGGCCTCCCACGCCGAGCGGCGGGCCCGTATCGAGTCCGGTCAAGAGAAGATCATCGGTGTCAACATCTTCGAGACGACCGAGCCGAACCCCCTGACCGCCGACCTCGACACGGCCATCCAGACGGTCGACCCGGCCGTCGAGGCCCGGGTCATCGCCTCGCTGCAGAACTGGCGCGACACCCGCTACCAGCCGCCCTTCAACCACCCGCGCCCCTGCAAGGCGCTGGAGAAGCTGAAGGAGGCCGCCAAGGGCACCGCCAACCTCATGGAGGCCACCTTGGAGTGCGCCCGCGCCGGCGTCACGACCGGCGAGTGGGCCGGGGCCCTGCGCGAGGTGTTCGGCGAGTTCCGGGCGCCGACGGGCGTGTCGTCCGCGCCGGTCGCCGTGGCCGCCGCGGAGGGCAGCGCGCTGGCCGACGTGCGCCGCAAGGTGAACCTGACGGCGGCGGACCTCGGCGTCGGCAAGCTCCGCTTCCTGGTCGGCAAGCCCGGCCTGGACGGGCACTCCAACGGCGCGGAGCAGATCGCCGTGCGGGCCCGCGACGCCGGGTTCGAGGTGGTCTACCAGGGCATCCGGCTCACCCCGGAGCAGATCGTGGACGCGGCCCTCGCGGAGGACGTGCACGCGGTCGGTCTCTCGATCCTCTCCGGCTCGCACGCCCAGCTGGTGCCGGACGTGCTGGATCGGCTCCGTGTGGCCGGTGCCACAGACATTCCGGTGATCGCTGGTGGCATCATCCCGAACAACGACGCCGCACAGCTCAGGGCCGCCGGAGTGGCCGCGGTCTTCACCCCGAAGGACTTCGACATCACCGGAATCATCGGCCGCATCGTCGACGAGATCCGGAAAGCGAACAAGCTCGACCCCCTGGAGGTCCCCGCATGACCACGCCCGTCAACCGTCTGCGTCCGCGACGCTCCTGTCTCGCGGTCCCCGGGAGCAACCCCCGCTTCCTGGAGAAGGCGCAGGGCCTCCCCGCCGACCAGGTCTTCCTGGACCTGGAGGACGCGTGCGCGCCGCTCGCGAAGCCCGAGGCACGGCACACCATCGTCAAGTTCCTCAACGAGGGCGACTGGACGGGCAAGACGCGCGTCGTGCGCGTCAACGACTGGACGACCGAGTGGACGTACCGGGACGTCGTCACGGTCGTCGAGGGCGCCGGCCCCAACCTCGACTGCATCATGCTGCCGAAGGTCCAGGACGCCCAGCAGGTCGTCGCGCTGGACCTGCTGCTGACGCAGATCGAGAAGACCATGGGCTTCGAGGTCGGCAAGATCGGCATCGAGGCGCAGATCGAGAACGCCCAGGGCCTCAACAACGTCAACGAGATCGCGCAGGCCTCCCCGCGCGTCGAGACGATCATCTTCGGCCCGGCCGACTTCATGGCGTCGATCAACATGAAGTCGCTGGTCGTGGGCGAGCAGCCGCCCGGCTACCCGGCGGACGCCTACCACTACATCCTGATGAAGATCCTGATGGCGGCCCGCGCCAACAACCTCCAGGCGATCGACGGCCCCTACCTGCAGATCCGCAACGTCGAGGGCTACCGCGAGGTCGCCCAGCGCGCCGCGGCCCTCGGTTTCGACGGCAAGTGGGTGCTGCACCCGGGCCAGGTCGAGGCGTCCAACGAGATCTTCTCGCCGTCCCAGGAGGACTACGACCACGCCGAGCTGATCCTGGACGCGTACGAGTACTACACGTCCGAGGCGGGCGGCAAGAAGGGCTCGGCGATGCTCGGCGACGAGATGATCGACGAGGCCAGCCGCAAGATGGCGCTGGTCGTCTCCGGCAAGGGCCGCGCCGCCGGCATGCAGCGCACCAGCACGTTCGAGATCCCGGAGGCGTGACGGCCATGCAGTTCGGACGTACGTACGAGGAGTTCGAGGTCGGGGCGGTCTACAAGCACTGGCCCGGGAAGACGGTCACGGAGTACGACGACCACCTCTTCTGTCTCCTCACCATGAACCACCACCCGCTCCACATGGACACCAATTATGCGGAGAAGACGACCGACTTCGGCAAGAACGTCGTCGTCGGGAACTACATCTACTCGCTGCTGCTCGGCATGTCCGTCCCGGACGTCTCCGGCAAGGCGATCGCCAACCTGGAGATCGAGTCGCTCAAGCACGTGGCGCCGACCTTCCACGGCGACACGGTCTACGGCCAGACGACCGTGCTCGACAAGTGGCCGTCCAAGTCGAAGGACGACCGCGGCATCGTCTACGTCGAGACCAAGGGCTACAAGCAGGACGGCACGCTGGTCTGCGTGTTCCGCCGCAAGGTGATGGTGCCGACCGAGACGTACATCAAGGAGCGCGGCGGCGAGCAGCCTGGCCGCCCCGAGCTCAGGGAGCAGGAGAAGTAGCCATGGCGCGACTCGCCCAGACCGCCGGTCTGACCGACATCCAGCAGGAGATCCTGTCCACGGTCCGCGACTTCGTGGACAAGGAGATCATCCCGGTCGCGACCGAGCTGGAGCACCGCGACGAGTACCCGCAAGCGATCGTCGACGGTCTCAAGGAGTTGGGCCTGTTCGGCCTGATGATCCCCGAGGAGTACGGCGGCCTCGGCGAGTCCCTCCTCACGTACGCCCTGTGCGTGGAGGAGATCGCTCGCGGCTGGATGTCGGTGTCCGGCATCATCAACACCCACTTCATCGTGGCGTACATGCTCAAGCAGCACGGCACCCAGGAGCAGAAGGACCACTTCCTGCCGAGGATGGCCGCCGGCGACGTTCGCGGCGCGTTCTCGATGTCCGAGCCGGGTCTCGGCTCCGACGTGTCGGCCATCACCTCGAAGGCGGTCAAGGACGGCGACGAGTACGTCCTCAACGGCCAGAAGATGTGGCTGACGAACGGTGGGACGTCAAGCCTGGTGGCCGTACTCGTCCGAAGTGACGAAGGACACTCCCCGGCGGAGGCAGCCGCCAAACCCCACAAGTCGATGACCACCTTCCTGATCGAGAAGGAGCCCGGCTTCGGAGAGGTCCGCCCCGGCCTCACCATCCCCGGGAAGATCGACAAGATGGGCTACAAGGGCGTCGACACCACCGAGATGATCATGGATGGCCTGCGGCTTTCCGCCGATCGGGTGCTCGGCGGCGTCACCGGCCGAGGTTTTTACCAAATGATGGACGGCGTGGAAGTCGGCCGCGTCAACGTGGCGGCGCGTGGTTGCGGCGTCGCCCAGCGTGCGTTCGAGCTCGGCGTGTCGTACGCCCAGCAGCGCCACACCTTCGGCAAGCCGATCGCCCAGCACCAGGCCATCCAGTTCAAGCTGGCGGAGATGGCTACCAAGGTCGAGGCCGCCCATGCGATGATGGTGAACGCGGCTCGCAAAAAGGACTCCGGAGAACGAAACGACCTTGAGGCTGGGATGGCGAAGTACCTCGCCTCCGAGTACTGCAAGGAGGTCGTGGAGGACGCCTTCCGGATCCACGGCGGCTACGGCTTCTCCAAGGAGTACGAGATCGAGCGCCTCTACCGTGAGGCTCCGATGCTGCTGATCGGTGAAGGTACCGCCGAGATCCAGAAAATGATCATCGGTCGCAGGCTGCTCGAAGAGTATCGACTCCAGGGTTAGATGTCCGGGTTCGGGGTGTTTTCCTCGAGAAGAAGATCACACCCCGTCAACACCCTTCAGCGGCCGACTCGGCTTCCTGGCTTGCCCAGTTGTGGCCCGCGACCGGTACGATCCCGGTAAGCCGCCGTCCCCCTCCCGCAGCGCGGCATCATCCGCTACGAAGGTCATCCATGCCCCACAGCCAAACCTCTGCACATCGCGACAGCCTGGCAGGCGTACGCCTCGCGCGCGGAGCATCGCCGTGGCTCCTGCCGACCGTCGCCACCGCAGCCCTCAGCCTGGTACGCGCGCGCAAGTCCGGCGCCGCCAAGGCCGTCGCCGTGCCCGCCACCGCGCTCGCGGCGGGCATGCTGTGGTTCTTCCGCGACCCCGAGCGCGAGATCGCCCAGGGCCGGGTCATCTCGCCCGCCGACGGTGTGGTGCAGAGCATCATGCCGTGGAAGGACGGTCGCACCCGCGTCGCGATCTTCATGAGCCCGCTCAACGTCCACGTCAACCGCGCGCCGCTGTCCGGCACGGTGGCGTCGGTCGAGCACATCCCGGGTGGGTTCGTTCCGGCGTTCAACAAGGAGAGCGAGAACAACGAGCGCGTAGTCTGGCATTTCGACACCGAACTCGGCGACATCGAAATGATCCAGATCGCCGGTGCGGTCGCTCGCCGCATCGTCCCCTACGTGCCCCAGGGCACCAAGGTCGAGCAGGGTGACCGGATCGGTCTGATCCGCTTCGGCTCGCGCGTCGACATCTACCTGCCCGAGGGCGTGGAGGTCGCGGTCGAGGTCGGACAGAAGACCGTGGCTGGGGTGACTCGCATTGACCGTGATTGATCCGGAAACCCAGACGGGCTGGGTGCCCGAGGCAGACGAGGTGGACGAAGAGGAGGAGATGCCCCTTTCTCTCCGTCTCTCAATAGCGGACACCCTCACCCTCGGCAACGCCACGTGCGGGTTCATGGCGGTGTACTTCACCACCACCGGCATCCTGATCCCGCACCTCACCGGCAGCCAGGAGACGGGCATGGCCCGTCACAGCGCGGCCACCGCGGTCATCCTGATGCTGTGCGCGGCGGTCTTCGACCTGTTCGACGGCCTGGTGGCGCGCAAGCTGCGTTCCTCCCCCATGGGCGCCGAGCTGGACAACCTGTCGGACCTCATCAGCTTCGGCCTGGCACCGGCGTACTTCGTCCTGGTGTACGGCATGGTCGCGAACGACGCGCACCAGCGGGTGGCGGCGGTCGGCGCGATCGTGGTGCTGCTGGCGGTGGTGCTGCGGCTGGCGAGATTCTCCTGCGTGACGGTGAAGGACGGCACCTTCCAGGGCATGCCGTCCCCGTTCGGCGCGCTGACGGTGGTCTCGATCGTGCTCCTCGAGCTGCCCTTCGAGGCGACGCTCCTCGCGATCATCGGCACGGCCTGGCTGATGGTGAGCCGGGTCGAGTACCCGAAGCCGCGGGGCCGCCTCGCGCTGGCGGTGCTCGTCTGGATCGTCCTGTCGATGGGTCTCCTGGCCGCCTGGGCGTTCGACGCCCCCGGTGGTCAGCTGCTCCTCCAGATGGGCTGCGCGCTCCAACTGGTCATGGGCGCGGTGATCCCGCTGTTCGCCACGGCCCGCCGGGTGAACAACTTCCGGGGCAACCGGCGTGAGGCACGCGCGGCACAGCTGCCGTAGCGGTCGTACGACAGACAAGCGGAAGGGCCCCGAGCCGACCGGCTCGGGGCCCTTCCGCGTTCATGGCGCTTGTCTTCGCTCAGGTCAGGAAGTCCCGGGCGATCCCCTCCGCCACCCGCTCCAGGATCGGGCCGGCCTCGGCGATGCACTTGGCCACGTCCGGCTCGGCCTCCGTCAGCGGATAGGCACGGCGGATGCCGGCCAGGCCCAGTGCCTGCGGGGGAAGGGCGAGCCGTCCGCAGACCGCGACGACCTCCTTGCCGGCCGCGCGGGCCGCTGCCGCCACGCCCGCCGGAGCCTTGCCGTGGAGTGTCTGCTCGTCGAGGGAGCCCTCGCCGGTGATGACCAGCGTGGCCTTCTCCAGCGCGGGCGCGAAGCCCAGCACGTCGAGCATGACCTCTATGCCGGCGCGGAAGCGGGCGCCGACGAGCAGGGCGCCGTATCCGATGCCGCCCGCCGCGCCCGCCCCTGGCGAGGCGGCGTACTCGGCGGCCTTCGCCCCGACCGTCTCCTCCAGCACCTTGGCGTAGTGGGCCAGGGCCGCGTCCAGGGCCTCCACGTCGTCCGGCGAGGCGCCCTTCTGCGGGCCGTACACCGCCGGTGCGCCCTTCGGGCCGGTCAGCGGGTTGTCGACGTCGCTGGCCAGGACGAACTCGACGGACGCGAGCCGCGGATCCAGTTCCGACAGGTCGGCCGAGGCCAGGTCGGCGAGACCGCCGCCGCCCGGGGCGATCGGCTCCCCCTCCGCGTCCAGGAACCGGGCGCCCAGCGCGGACAGCATTCCGGCGCCCCCGTCCGTGGTGGCGCTGCCGCCGACCCCGAACACGATCGTCCGCGCGCCCGCGTCCAGCGCGGCCCGCAGCAGCTCTCCGGAGCCGTACGTGGACGCCGAGAGCGGTGCGAAGACGCCCGCGGGCAGCCGCTGCAGCCCGCTCGCCTCCGCCATCTCCACGACCGCCGTGCCGTCGCGCAGCGCGAACGCGGCCGTCACCTCGTGGCCGAGGGGGCCCGCGACCCGTACCTCGCGGCGCTCGAATCCGGCCGCGACCGCCGCGTCCACCGTCCCGTCACCGCCGTCGGCCACGGGCAGCGACTCCACCTCTAGACCCGGTACGACCCGGCGCAGCCCAGCCGTCACCCGCTCGGCGACCTGTACGGCCGTCAGCGAGCCCTTGAACTTGTCCGCGGCGATGAGCACCCTGTGGGTGTCGTTCCGCGCAGCGTCCGCCACCTTGTAATCCCCTTGCTCTCCGGGCCCCACACACGTCAAGGCCAGTCGCGCCGCTGCGACCTTAACCGCAGGACGCCTTGGTCGTCATGCCCGAACCGGCCCGTGGGACAACCTGTGCGACCACTCGGAGGACGCATGTGGTACGCCGTTGGGACGTCTGTGGGGCGGCCGAACCCCGCGCGGTCGTCGCCGGAATTGGGTAAACCGGAGCTATGACCCCTGTGGGCACTGAGCACGAGCTCGCCGACCGCATCCTCGGGGGCTGGCTGGGCCGGATCGCGGGCAACATGCTCGGCAAGCCGGTCGAGCAGGGCGACCTGTGGACGCGGGACCGGATCGACCGCTATCTGCGGCAGGCCGGCGCGCTGCCGCTCACCGACTACCTGCCCGAGCCCGTCAGCGAGAGCGACGGCTTCGAGCTGCGCCCCGAGTGGCGCCAGTGCGTGCGCGGCCGGATCCACGGCAGCTGCCGCGACGACGACGTCGACTACGCCATCCTCGGTCTCGACCTCCTGGAGACCCACGGCTTCGCCTTCAGCACGGAACAGGTGGGTGACCTGTGGCTGCTGCGGCTGCCCTATCTGCAGACGTTCACGGCGGAGCGGGCCGCGTACCGCAACCTCGCCAACGGGCTGAAGCCGCCGCTGACGGCGACGTACGACAATCCGTACCAGGAGTGGATCGGGGCCCTCATCCGTGCCGACATCTACGGCTGGACCCGCCCCGGCGCCCCCCGTCGCGCCGCCCTGCTCGCCCGCCGGGACGCGGCGCTGTCCCACTCCGGCAACGGGGTGTACGGCGCGATGTGGGCGGCGGCGCTGGTCTCGGCGGCGTTCACGGCCGGCACGGTGCGCGGGGCCGTGGACGAGGCGCTGGCCGTCATCCCGGCGAGCAGCCGCCTCGCCCGTACCGTGCGGCGGGTCGTCTCGCTCCACGACACGCGGATGACCTGGGAGGACACGCTCGCCACGGTGGCCGAGGAGACCGTCGGGCTCGGCTGGATCCACACCGTCCCGAACGCTGCGGTCCTCACCGCCGGGCTCCTGTACGGCGACGGCGACTTCACCCGCACCATCACGCTCACCGTCCGCGGCGGCCTGGACACCGACTCCAACGGCGCCACCGCGGGCTCGGTGGCCGGCGTGCTGACCGGCGCGGACGCCATCCCGGCCCGGTGGAAGGACCCGCTGGAGGACACGGTGCGCAGCGCGGTGTTCGGCTTCGACGGGGTACGGATCACCGAGCTGGCGGAGCGGACGCTGCGGCTGGCGGAGATGGCGGAGCCCTGACGGGCCGTGCAGTCCCGGCGACCTCGCCCTCCGGGGCGCCTGGCCGGGCCGTGAGCCGGGGCGGGGTTGCGTCGGCTGGTTACCCTTCCTTGATGACCACCAGTGAAGACTTCGCCACGTACATCGCGGGTCTCCCCCGTGTTCTCGCCGGCGCCGCCGCCCTCTTCCGCGACGCCGAGGGACGGGTGCTTCTCGTGGAGCCCAACTACCGTGAGGGCTGGGCGCTTCCGGGCGGCACGATCGAGTCCGACGAGGGCGAGACACCGCGGCAGGGCGCGCGCCGGGAGACGTTCGAGGAGATCGGCCTGGACCGTGAGCTCGGCCGGCTGCTCGCCGTGGACTGGGTGCACAGCACCGCCCGCCCGCCGCTCGTGGCGTATCTGTACGACGGCGGGGTCCTCGGCGAGGACGACTTCAAGGCGATCCGCCTCCAGGAGGAGGAGCTGCTGTCCTGGCGGATGGTCCCGCGCGAGGAACTCGCCGAGCATCTGCCCGGCTCCCTGGGCCACCGTGTCCTGACCGCGCTGGACGTCCTCAGGGACGGGTCGGGGACGGCGGAGCTGGAGAACGGGCACCGGGTGGGCTGACGCCGGCCTGGGCGGGCCCACGCGCGGCGGCGGTGCGGCGGTCCCTTCGCGCAGCTTCCCCACAGGTGTACCGGGCCGGACAGCGGCTCGGCCGACGTGACGGCACGGTCCGATATCCGTTCGCCGCACCCGGATCCTCCGGCCTACCCTCGGGGACATGACCAAGCCCCTCGTGGCCGTCCTCAGCGGCGCCGGCATCTCGACCGACTCCGGCATCCCGGACTACCGCGGGCCGAACGGGCTGTGGCGGAAGGATCCCGAGGCCGAGAAGCTCGTGACGTACGAGTTCTACATGGGCGATCCGGAGATCCGGCGCCGGTCCTGGCAGATGCGGCGCGAGAACCGGACGCTTCAGGCCGAGCCGAACGCCGCGCACCGGGCGGTGGCCGAGCTGGAGCGGTCCGGGGTGCCGGTGCGGGTGATCACGCAGAACGTGGACGGCCTGCACCAGCTCGCCGGGATGCCGGCCCGCAAGGTGCTGGAGCTGCACGGCAGCGCGCGGAGCGTGGTGTGCACGAAGTGCCACGCCCGGGCGCCGATGGAGGACGCGCTGGCGCGGGTCGAGGCCGGGGAGAAGGACCCGGCGTGTCCGGAGTGCGGCGGGATCCTGAAGTCGGCGACGGTGATGTTCGGCGAACGCCTCGACCCCGTGGTGCTGGGTGAGGCGGTCGCCATCACCAAGGCGTGTCAGGTCTTCGTCGCGGTCGGGTCCAGTTTGCAGGTGCAGCCCGCGGCGGGCCTCGCGGGTGTCGCCGCCGACCACGGGGCACGGCTGATCATCGTGAATGCGGAGCCGACACCGTACGACGAGCGGGCCGACGAGGTGATCCGGGAGCCGATCGGCACGGCGCTTCCCGCCCTGCTGCGGCGGCTGGAGGGCGAAGCGTGAGTAACGCGACGGGGAGATCACGGGCGTCCGGCGCGGGCTGCCGAAACGGCTGCGCGAGACCGCCGCGTAGATCAGACTCGACGTCATGACCTCCGCGATACGCCATGTGACGATCGACTGTGCCGACGCCTACCGCCTCGCCGGCTTCTGGGCCGAGGTTCTGGGGCAGCCCCTGCACGAGGACGACGGGCCGGGCGACCCGGAGGCGTTGATCGAGGGTGCCGGGTTGCTGTTCGTCACCGTCGCGGAGCCCAAGACGGTCAAGAACCGGGTGCATCTCGACCTCCGGCCGCAGGACCGTACCCGCGACGCGGAGGTCGAGCGCCTCCTCGCCGTCGGGGCCACGCTCGTCGACGACCGCCGCAACCCGGACGGCACGGGCTGGGTGGTCCTCGCCGACCCGGAGGGCAACGAGTTCTGCGTGGAGCGCAGTACGGCTGAGCGGGCCGGCTGACGCGCGAGTTCTAGAACAGCGCCGGTCCGCTCTCGAAGTCCAGGAGGCGCTGCTTGCGGTCCAGGCCGCCGCCGTACCCGGTGAGGCCGCCGTTCGCGCCGACGACGCGGTGGCACGGCACGATGATGCCGACCGGGTTCCTGCCGTTGGCGAGACCGACCGCGCGGGAGGCGGTGGGGTTGCCGAGGGTGTCGGCGAGTTCGCCGTACGAGCGGGTCTCGCCGTACGGGATCTTGCGGAGCTGTTCCCAGACACTGCGCTGGAACGGGGTCCCGTGCAGGCGCAGTTCGAGGGTGAAGTCCTTCAGCTCACCGGCGAAGTACGCCTTCAGCTGCTCGGCGGCCGCACCGAAGGCCGGCAGGTCGTCACGGTCGCCGAAGCTCTCCTGCGGTGGACGGTGGCGCTGGCCGGTCATGTAGAGGCCGCAGAGGACGCCGTCGTCGGCGACCAGGGTGAGGGGGCCGTACGGGCTGTCGATCACGGTGTGCTGCTTCATCCAGAGATCCCTACGTCCTATACCGGAAGGAAATTGATCGGGTGGCTGTCCGTCGCCCACAGGTACTGGACCGCGTACGCCCGCCAGGGCCGCCAGGCCGCCGCGCGGGCCGTGAGCGCCGCCGGCGTCGAGGGCAGGCCCAACTCGTGGGCGGCACGCCGGATTCCGAGGTCGGTGGGGAGGAAGGCGTCCGGGTCGCCGAGGGCGCGCATCGCGATGACGTCGACCGTCCAGGGGCCGAAGCCGGGCAGGGCCAGCAGTCGGGCGCGGGTTTGCGACCAGTCGGTCTCCACCCCCAAGTTCAGTGTTCCGTCGGCGAGTCGGGCCACCAGCGTGGTGAAGGTGGTGCGGCGCGTGCGGGGCATCGCCAGCGCCGCGGGGTCCACCGCGGCGAGCGCCTCGGGTGCCGGGAAGAGGTGGGTGAGGCCGCCCTCGGGGTCGTCCACCGGGTCGCCGTGGGCGGTCACCAGGCGGGCCGCGTGCGTGCGGGCCGCCGCGGTGGAGACCTGTTGGCCCAGTACCGCGCGCACGGCGAACTCCGCCTCGTCGACCGTGCGCGGCACGCGCCGGCCGGGGGCCTTGTCGACCAGCGGGGCGAGGAGCGGATCCGTGCGCAGCTGGTCGTCCACGGCGACCGGGTCGGCGTCCAGGTCGAGGAGGCGGCGGCAGCGGCTGATGGCGACGGTCAGGTCGCGCAGGTCCCCGAGGGTGAGGCGGCAGGCGATGTGGTCCGGCCGCGGGGTGAGGGCCACGATGCCGTGGCCGTACGGCAGCCGGAGCGTGCGCCGGTAGGCGCCGTCCCGCCACTCCTCGACGCCCGGGACGGCGGTCGCGGCGAGGTGGCCGAAGAGGTTGTCCGGGTTGAGGGGCGTGCGGAAGGGGAGGCGGAGGGTGAGGGCCCCCGGTGTACCTCCGGCGTGCGCCCCGGCACCCTGGGTGGTCGTCTTGGCGTCGGTCTTCGGCAGCCGGGCGCGCAGTTCGCTGGGCGACAGGGCGAAGACCTCGCGCACGGTGTCGTTGAAGGTGCGGATGGAGGCGAAACCGGCGGCGAAGGCGATCTCCGCCATCGGGAGCGGCGTGGTCTCGATGAGGATCCTGGCCGTCTGGGCGCGCTGGGCGCGGGCGAGGGCGAGGGGGCCCGCGCCCAGTTCGGCGAACAGCTGGCGTTCGACCTGCCGGGTGCTGTAGCCCAACCGGGTGGCGAGCCCGGGCACGCCCTCGCGGTCCACGACACCGTCGGCGACCAGGCGCATGGCACGGGCCACGAGGTCGGCGCGCTGGTTCCACTCCGGGGAGCCCGGGCTGGTGTCGGGCCGGCAGCGCTTGCAGGCCCGGAAGCCCGCCTGCTGGCAGGCCGCCGCACTCGGGTGGAAGGTCATGTTCTCGGGCTTGGGCGGCACCACCGGGCAGCTCGGCCGGCAGTAGATCCGGGTCGTGAGGACGGCCGTGAAGAACCAGCCGTCGAAGCGGGCGTCCTTGGACTGCACGGCGCGTACGCAGCGCTCGGTGTCGGTGTGCATCCCCATCTGCATGGGTCCAGCATCGTCCAGTGACGGGACCAGAGCTGGCGAGAATCCGACATCGACCTCAGCCGCCCTGCGCCGGGCCGGATCACGCGCGGCCGAGGACACATGAAGAACCATTCATCCCATCATGTGCGATGAGTAGGATACGGCCATGGGTCATGGAGCCGTCACCGCCGCGCAGGACGCCGCCGAGCGCGTACGCCTGGACGCGGGCAATGTCGCCAAGGTGGCCACCACGCTCCAGGCCCTGTCGACACCCTCCCGGCTGCTGATCCTGGCGCGGCTGCGCGAAGGTCCGCTGCCGGCCACGGAGTTGGCGGCGGCGGTGGGCATGGAGCAGTCGGCGTGCTCGCACCAGCTGCGGCTGCTGCGCAACCTCGGTCTGGTGGTGGGCGAACGCCGCGGCCGGTCGGTGGTGTACGCGCTGCACGACCACCATGTCGCCGAGCTGCTCGACCAGGCCGTCTTCCACGTGGAGCATCTGCGCCTTGGCCTCAGTGACGCCTCCGAGTGACCCGCCGGCGCACCGGTTGTGGCCGCAGTACGCGGCCGGCTTCACCACCGCCTTCGGGGCGCACGGCATCGCCGCGAACCTCGGCGGCGGCTCCGAGTACGCGGTCACCTCGCTGCTCGTCCTCGGCGGGCTCGCGCCGCGGGTTGCCGCAGCCCTGACGCTGACGTAGGGGTACGGGGCACTGGCGGTGCTGCTGGCGTGCGGCCCGTTCTTGTGCTTGCGCTTGCGCTTGCGCTTGCTGCGGGCGTACGGCGCGGAGGTCCGGCCAGGGTGCGGTGAGGGGACCGGCGTGCCGGTGACCGCCCTGGGGGCTCCGCCCCCAGACCCCCGGCCTATGCCCACCCACCACCCGACTCGGCCAGCCGAAAAGCGAAGCACCAAAGACTGGCCGCGCCCACCGACCCACGCCACCCACCACCCACCACCCATCACCCCACCCGGTCAGCCGAAAAGTGAAGCACCACGGACTGGCCGCGCCCGCGTACGGCGGGAAGGGGACGTGTCGGGGGGTGTCCGCCCGCAGCGGATGGCGCGTCAACCCCGGTGAGTCGGTGAGACACCGATTCCGCGCCAGACCGAGGACGGACACCCCCCGGCGCGGCCCCGACCCACCACCAGACCGAGGGTGCTACCCACAGGCCCCCGGCCCGGTCAGCCAGAGACCTCCGTTCCCGTCGGCCGCCGCGAGGCAGCCATCGCCTTGTCGACGTCGGTCAGTGGACGCAGCCGGTACGTGTACGCGTAGTCGCGGTTGGCGAACAGTTTGTACTCGTCGTGCGTGTGCGCGCCCCAGCTGTTGTCGCCGCCCACGCCCATCTGCCGGTGGTTCAGGCGGAGTACGACCTCCTCGCGCGGCGTGAGCTGATAGTCGTGGCGGGCCCCGACCGACAGGTCCTCCGGGGTGAGGTGCGAGGCGTTGACCTCCAGGAGCGGTTCGCCGCTGACGAGCAGCCCGACCCCGTCACGGCCGGTCAGTGCTGCCCAGCGGACGTCGGTCTTGTTGCCGTTCTCCTGCGGGCGCAGGTAGGACGTCCACTGCCCGGCGACGGTGCCGGAGTACAGGCCCACGTCGGTGCCGTTGTTGCGGTCCCACATGTTCTCCTCGGGGCCGCGGCCGTAGTAGTGCAGGCGGTCCAGGCGCTTCGGCAGGAACAGCAGGGTGCCGACCTCGGGGATGTAGGGCAGGCTCGCCGCACCCGGGTGCAGGGTGTTGTCGACCTTGATCTCGCCGTTGCCGAAGACCGTGTACGTGGTGGTGTACGTCGACTCGACGGCCGTCGGCAGTGTGCCGCTGACCTTGATCTCGACGGCCCGGTCGCGCAGCGCCCGCACGCGGACGTCGGTGACCGTGCGCCGGGCGCCGGCGTCGCGCCAGGTCTGGTTGCGGGTGTGCTGGCCGTTGCCGCGGTCGTTGTCGGTGGGCGCCCGCCAGAAGTTGGGCACAGGTCCAGAGGTGATCAGACGGACACCGCGGGCCTCGTACGACGTGATGGTGCCGCTGGTCTTGTCGACGGTGACGGAGAATCCGCTGCCCCGGACGGTGACGGCCTTCTCGCCGTCCACGTGGCGCAGTGCCGGCACGCTCCCCAGCGCCACGGGCGTCACGGCCGGGCTGCCGGCGTCGACCGCGAGTTGCTGCTTGGCCACCTCGAAGCCGGCCTTCGCCCACTTCGTGGGCTCCTTGGTGGTGAACGAGAGGTGGAGGAAGTACTCCGTGCCGGGCGCCGGGTCCGCCGGGACCTTCACGGGAACCGTGATGTCCTTGCCGGTCAGCGGCGGGACGTCCAGCTGGTCGCGGCTCAGCCTGCCGCGTTGTACGACCTCGCCGTCGGCGACGAGGGACCAACGGCCGTCGAACTCGCGGACGTTGGTGAACAGGTACTCGTTGGTGAGGGTCACCCGGCCCGAGGTGACGGTGTCGCCGGAGGCGGGCGCGGCGTTGATCGCCTGGTAGACCTGCTTGACCTCGACGGCCTTGCCGGTGCTGCCGCGGTCGGCGGTGATGATGCCGTCCCCGGCGAAGGCGCCGTCGTTGGGGTTGTCGCCCCAGTCGCCTCCGTAGGCGTAGAACGTCTTGTCGCGGGGCCGCTTCTCGGTGAGGCCGACGGTGGCGGCGTCGAACCAGAACCGCACGCCGTCGTCGCCGGGGCCGCGGCCGCCGGAAGCGACGTCCGCGGCGCTCAGCGCCCGGGCGTACACGCGCGCCCGGCGGATGGTGCCGCTGAACTCGCGGGTCGGGTTGTCCACGTCCGTGGCCAGGGCCAGGGGCGCGGTGTTGACTGCGGGACGCCGGGTGGTCGTGCGGGTGGCCCGGACCGAGCCGTCGACGTGGAGGGTCAGCGTGCCGGCGTCTGCGTCGAAGACGCCCGCGACGTGGTGCTCGCGGCCGGTCCAGTCGTCGGGCAGCGCCCAGCTCGCGGTGACCCACTGGCCGCCGCCGTGGATGAAGAACTCCAGGGTCCTGTCGGTCTGCTTCAGGGCGTACTGGGTGTCGCCCTTGGCGATGATCGGCTGGTGGCCGCCGGTGAAGTGCGGGGTGAACCATGCCTCCAGGGTCAGCGAGCCGGTGAGGTCGAGGCTCGCGTCGCGGGCGAAGACGGTGCCGCCGCTGACACCTTCGTCGCGGGTGAAGGTGCCGCTGGGGGCGATGACCTCGCCGTTCAGGGCGGCGGGCCCGGACTCGGTGAGCAGCTTGCGCGTCGGGGTGGGCCAGCTCAGGGCCTGGTCGACGAAGTCCCAGATCCAGCCGCCCTGGAGCACGTCGTAGCGGCGGACGATGTCCCAGTACTTCTTGAAGTTGCCGCTGGAGTTCCCCATCGCGTGGGAGTACTCGATCATCACGTACGGCCGGGTGTCGCTCGTGTCCTTGGCCCGGGCCTCGACGCGGGAGGGGCTGTCGTACATCTCGGAGCGGATGTCGCTCATGCCCGGGCGGTCGTCGCCCTCGTACTGGATGACGCGGGTGGGGTCGTAGGAGCGTATCCAGTCGTACATGGCGTTGAAGGTGCTGCCGCCGCCCGCCTCGTTGCCGAGTGACCAGATGACGACCGAGGCGTGGTTCTTGTCGCGGTGGACCATGTTCTGGGCGCGGGCCACGCAGGCCTCGGTCCAGTCGGCGTGGTTGCCCGGGTACTCGCCGCGGATGCCGTGGGTCTCCAGGTTGGTCTCGTCGACGAGGTACAGGCCGTACTCGTCGGCGAGTTCCAGCCACAGCGGGTTGTTGGGGTAGTGCGAGGTGCGGACGCTGTTGATGTTCAGCCGCTTGATGATGCCGATGTCCTCGACGAGCTCCGCCCGGGTGAGCGCCGAGCCGCGGGTGGGGTGCATCTCGTGGCGGTTGGTGCCCCGGAAGGAGACCGGCTTGCCGTTGATGCGCATCAGCCCGTCCTTCAGCGCGAACTCGCGCAGGCCGACCCGGTGGGAGAGGGTCTCGACCACCTTGCCGGCCGGGTCGCGCAGGCGGAGCACGGCGGTGTAGAGGTACGGGTGTTCGGCCGACCACAGGCGCGGCGCGGGCACGGCCTTCGCGGCCTGTACGGTCGCCTCCTCGCCGGAGCCGAGCGTGACGGTCTGCCGCAACGGCCGGGACCACACCGGGTGCCGGTCGGCGTCGTACAGCTGGGTCTCGACGGAGTACTGACCGCCGCCCTTCCCGCCGTAGTCCCGGACCTCGGCCGTCACCGACAGCTCGGCCGACTTGTGGTCGTCGCTCAGCGGGGTGTCCAGCTTGAAGTCGCGCAGGTGCACGGCGGGCGTGGAGTACAGGTAGACCGAGCGGAAGATGCCGCTCAGCCGGATCATGTCCTGGTCCTCCAGCCAGTCGCCGTCGGAGTAGCGGTAGACCTCGACGGCGATCTGGTTGGTGCCGGGCTTGAGGTGCTGGGTGATGTCGTACTCGGCGGGGTCGTAGGAGTCCTCGTGGTAGCCGACCAGCTCCCCGTTGATCCAGACGTAGTGGGCTGACTTGACCCCTTCGAAGTGCAGGAACGTTCGCCGTCCGTCCCAGTCGCGCGGCACGGTGAAGGTGCGCCGGTACTGGCCGACGGGGTTGTAGCGGGTGGGGGCGGCCGGCGGCTGCGCCTCCTCACCCTGGCCGTTGGGGCCCCACCAGGGGTACGTGATGTTGACGTAGATCGGGAAGTCGTGGCCGTGCAGCTGCCACGCGGAGGGGACTGGGATCGTGTCCCAGTCGCTGTCGTCGAGGTCGTTGCGGTGGAAGTCGGCGCCCCGGTCGTCGGGGCGGTCGGCGTAGGCGAACTTCCACGTGCCGTCGAGGCTCAGCCGGTACGGGGAGCGCGTGCGGTCGCCGGCCAGGGCCTGTCTGACGTCGGCGTACGGCATGAGGGTGGTGTGCGGCGGCTCGGTGCCCAGCCGGAAGACGGCGATGTTGCCGTTCCACTCGGGTAAGGCGTCGGCCGCCGCCGTGCGCCGGCCGGCCGCCCAAGAGGTGGCGGGTGACGCGGACAGGGCGAACGCGCCGAGAACGGCGGCTCCTCCCTCCAGCAGACGGCGGCGGCTGAACACATGCGCGTTCGGGTGCGGGTGCGGGTGCGGGTGCGGCATGACCGTGGCCTTCCTCGGTGCGACTGGGGGTGCGCGGACTGAGGGTGCGTCAGGTGGGTCAGAACAGGGCTGCTGACAACAGGGGCAACTACTGAGCCAGGGGAACCCTAAAACTCGCACACAATCGAAGCAATGATCCTGTCGGACTTTGTGCGGTCCTGTTGAGCCATCGGACCTGCCACCCGCGACCGGAGGGGCGGTGGCCGTCATGACAGCTCCCATCACGTCGCCCGATGAAAGCTATGTCGACATAACTATAAATTCGTCGTGAATATGTCCTCATAACTACTGGGCGCCAACCCCGTACCCTGGAGCCGTGACGGAGGAACAAGCGGAGGATCAAGCACACGAGACGGGCACGGCGGCCGGACCGGAGGACGAGCGGCGGTGGGCCGAACTGGCCGACCTGGTGCTGATCATCAGCCGGGAGGTGCAGTTCCGCGGATACGCCGACGAGCAGGCCGTTCCCCTGTCACCGTCCGAGGGCATGGTGATGCGCCACCTGCAGCACGACCACGCCGCTCCGCCGAGCCGGATCGCCACGGCGACCGGGCTGCAGCGCACCAACCTCTCCACCGTCCTGCGGGGCCTCGAACAGAAGGGGCTCATCGAGCGACGCGCCGACCCGGGCGACGGACGCGGGGTCACCGTCCACACCACCGACCACGGCCGCGCCAACTACGCCCTGGTCCGCCGCGAATGGGCCACGGCCGTGGCCGCGGCCGCCGGCCACGACGCCACCCACCTCGACGCGGCCCTCGCCCTGCTCACCGCCGTGGAGTCCGGACTGGCCCGGTCACGGCCGCGAACCCGCGCCGCGCGTCCGGCGACCGGGTCCTGACCGCCGCGCCGTCGAAGGCGGCGACGGCGGCGACGGCGGCGGGGCAGCGGGGGTGCGGGTGGACAGGTCGGCGCTCAGCAGCGCAACAGCTCAGCGCACGTACCCTGCGAACGCCTCGTACGCCCGCTCGTCGAAGAGGACGAACCTGACCTCCTCGACCGCCGTGTCCGTCGCCCGTACCGTCTCCACCGCGATCCGGGCGGCGTCGTCCATCGGCCAGCCGTAGATGCCCGCGGAGACGGCGGGGAAGGCCACCGTACGGGCGCCCAGCTCGTCGGCGATCCTGAGCGACTCCCGGTAGCAGGAGGCCAGCAGCTCCGAGCGGTCCTCCTCGGTGGAGTAGCGCGGGCCGACCGTGTGGATCACCCAGCGGGCATCCAGTTCGCCGGCGGTCGTGGCGACCGCCCGGCCGGTCGGCAGGCCCTTGCCGTAGTGAGAAGCCCGGAGTCTGCGGCAGTCCTCGAGGATCGCGGGGCCGCCGCGGCGGTGGATGGCGCCGTCGACGCCCGAGCCGCCGAGCAGGGAGGAGTTCGCCGCGTTGACGATCGCGTCGGCGCTCTGCCGGGTGATGTCGCCCTGGACGAGCGTGATCGTGGTCATGTCCGGCGCAGCCTCCTCCACACGGCCTTGGCCGCGTTGTGACCCGACATGCCGTGCACGCCCGGGCCCGGCGGGGTGGCCGAGGAGCAGATGAAGACGGCCGGGTGCGGGGTGCCGTACGGGAACAGGGACAGCTTGGGCCGGAGCATGATCTGGAGTCCGGTGACCGCGCCGGAGGCGATGTCACCACCGATGTAGTTGGCGTTGCGGGCCATGAGTTCGGCCGGTCCGGCGGTCGCGCGGGCGAGGACGCGGTCGCGGAACCCGGGGGCGAACCGCTCCAGTTGGCGTTCCATGGCGTCGGTGAGGTCCCCGGTCCAGCCGCTGGGGACATGGCCGTACGCCCAGAAGACGTGCTGGCCGGCCGGGGCCCGGGTGGGGTCGACGAGGCTGGGCTGCACGGTGATCATGAAGGGCCGGTCGGGTGCGCGGCCCTCCCGCGACGCCGCGCGCAGGGCGGCGCCGACCTCCGCGCTGTCCGCGCCGATCTGCACGGTGGTGGCCCTGCGCGCCGGCTCCGCGGTCCAGGGCACGGGGCCGTCCAGGGCGTAGTCGATCTTGAAGACTCCGGGGCCGTACCGGTAGCCCTCGTAGTAGCGGCCGAAGCCTGCGATGCGGGCCAGCGCGGTGGGCGAGGTGTCGAAGACGTACGCCCGCGCCGGCGGCAGGTCGTCGAGGCGCTTGACCTCGAAGTCCGTGTGGATGGTGCCCCCGAGGTCCCGCAGATACGCGGCCAGGGCGTCGGAGATGGACTGGGAGCCTCCGCGGGCCACGGGCCAGCCGCGGGCGTGCGCGGCGAGGGCGAAGACCAGGCCGACGGCGCCGGTGGCGAAGCCGCCGAGCGGGGCCATCACATGCGCGACGAGGCCGGCGAACAGGGTCTTCGCCCGCTCGTCGCGGAAGCGGCGCATCAGCCAGGTCGAGGGGGGCAGGCCGGCCAGGCCGAAGCGGGCGAGGGTGACCGGGTCCCGGGGCAGCGCGGTGAGCGGCAGCGACATGAAGTCCCGGGCCAGGGTGTCCCACTTGGGCAGGAAGGGCTCGACGAGCCTGCGGTACGTCCCCGCGTCTCGCGGTCCGAAGGAGGCGGCCGTCTCACCGACCGACCGCGCGAGCACGGCCGCGGTGCCGTCGGGGAGCGGGTTCGCCATGGGCAGGTCGGCGTGCAGCCACTCCAGGCCGTAGCGCTCCAGGGGCAGTGCGCGGAACGCGGGTGAGTTGATACCGAGGGGGTGGGCCGCGGAGCACGGGTCGTGCCGGAAGCCGGGGAGGGTGAGCTCCTCGGTGCGCGCTCCCCCGCCGACGGTGTCGCGGGCCTCGAAGAGGGCCACGGAAAAGCCCCGGCGGGCCAATTCAACGGCAGCGGTCAGCCCGTTCGGTCCCGCACCCACCACGACCACATCGAGCATCGACGGCACCTTCGGACCCCTTCGTCAGCCGATGGCCTGTACGGATCAGGATATGACGGAGGACCGCCGGCACCGGCCCGCGGGGCGCCCTCCCCCGGCCGACGGGCGCCCTCGGGTGCTACCCCGGTGTCAGCAGCCCCAGCACCCGGCGGGCCGTGGCCGCGTCCCGGGCCGCGGTGAACGGGAGCGTGTTGTGGCCCGTGATGCGGAACGGCTCGCCCGTGAGGGTCAGGTGCGCGCCGCCCGCCTCCTCGACCAGGAGCAGGCCTGCGGCGTGGTCCCAGGCCGCCTCCCACGAGAAGGCCGTGGCGTCCAACTCGCCGCGGGCGACGGCGAGATATTCCAGGCCGGCCGAGCCGCACGCGCGCGGTGCCACGCCCTCGGTCCACAGCCCGAGCAGCGCGTGCTTCTGCTCGTCGGTCGTGTAGTCGGGGTGGGAGGTGGCTATGCGCAGGTCACGGCCGGTTTCCGGGGTGCCGGAGCGCAGTCGCGCGCCGTCGAGGAACGCGCCCTGTCCGCGCACGGCCGTGGCGAGCTGGTCGCGGGCCGGCGCATACGTCCACGAGGCGCGCAGGACTCCGCCCTGTGCGAGCGCCACGAGGGTGCAGAACCCGGGGTCGCCGTGCACGAACTGTCGTGTCCCGTCGACCGGATCGACGATCCAGACCGGGGTGTCGCCCTGGATCGCCTCGTACGACGCCGGGTTGGCGTGCACCGCCTCCTCGCCGACCACGACCGAGCCGGGCAGCAGGGCACCGAGCACCTCGGTGAGGTACTGCTCCGCCTTGCGGTCGGCGTCCGTCACAAGATCGTGCGGACCGTTCTTCTGGTCGACCTCGTGCGCGGCGAGCCGACGAAAGCGCGGCATGATCTCGGCCGCGGCCGCCTTGCGCACCGCTTCCTCCACGTCGGCCGCGTGCCGGGTGAGAAACTCGTCGATGGTTTCCGTCTCTTCGATCATGACTCCATGAGAGCACGCGTGACTGACAATCCCCACCCAGCCCGTGCACGGCGGGTGGAATCACCGTGAACACCGGGGTTCACGCGGCGCCGGGGCCCCGGTGGCCCGGCGGCCGTCTTCAGCGGCCCACCGCGTACCCCTGCATGCCCCGTGGGTTGGCCGCCGCCGACAGGATCCCGGTCTCCGGGTCCCGTGCGACGGCGCACAGCCGGCCCTCCGACCAGGGCTCGCCGACGGTCACGTCGTGCCCGCGCCGCCGCAGCTGGGCCACCACGTCCTTCGCCGTGCGGGACTCCACGGTGACGCTGCCCGGGCGCATGCCGCGCGGGTAGAAGGAGCCGGGGAAGCTGTCGTTGTGCCAGTTCGGGGCGTCGATCGCGCCCTGCAGGTCGAGTCCGCCCCGGACCGGGGCACGCAGCGCGAGGGCGAGGAAGAAGTGCAGCTGCCACTGGTCCTGCTGGTCCCCGCCGGGCGTCCCGAACGCCATGACCGGCATCCCGTCAAGCAGTGCGATCGAGGGCGTGAGCGTGGTGCGGGGGCGGCGGCCCGGGGTGAGGGAGTTCGGCAGGCCCTCCTCCAGCCAGGTCATCTGGAGCCGGGTACCGAGCGGGAAGCCCAGCTCGGGCACGACGGGGTTGGACTGCAGCCAGCCTCCGCTGGGCGTGGCGGCGACCATGTTGCCCCAACGGTCGACGACGTCGAGGTGGCAGGTGTCGCCCCGGGTGAGCCCGTCGGCACCGACCTCGGGCTCGCCGGGCACCGGGGACGTGGAGTGTTTGGCGACGGTGGGCTCACCGACGCCGACCGCGTCGAACCCGGCCTCGTCGCCGACGACCACGCGCGCGTGAGCGCTCAGCCGCGGAGCGCGCCCGCCCGGACTGCCGGGCCGCAGCTCGTGGCAGGCCCTGTCACCGACGAGCTCCCGCCGCCCCGCGTTGTACTCGTCCGACAGCAGTGCGCCGAGCGGTACCCCGGTCGCGTCGCCGTACCAGGCCTCCCGGTCGGCCATGGCGAGCTTGCAGCCCTCGATCAGCAGGTGCACGTAGTCGGCGGAACCGTACCGGGGCAGCTCGGGCGGGAGCAGTGCGAGCTGCTGGAGGAGGACCGGTCCCTGACTCCAGGGGCCGGCCTTGCACACGGTCCAGCCGTTCCAGTCGTACGTCGCCGGCGACTCGTACGTGGCGGACCAGCCGGCGAGATCGGCGGCCGTGAGCATACCGGTGTGCCGCTCGCCGCTGGTGTCCATGGTGGGCCGCCGCGCCTGGCGCACCAGTGCCTCGGCGACGAATCCGCTCCGCCACACCTCCCGCGCGGCCTCGATCCGCGCGTCCCGGCCACCGGCGCCGTCGACCTCCGCGAGCAGCCGCTTCCAGGTGGCGGCGAGGGCCGGATTGCGGAACAGCTCACCTGGCCGCGGTGCCTTCCCGCCCGGCAGGTAGACCTCCGCCGACGAGGTCCATTGCGTCTCGAACAACTCCCGTACGGAATCGACGGTCGCCCCGACGTTCTCCACGGGCGCGTGCCCGTGTTCGGCGTACCCGATGGCGTACTTCAGCACGTCGGCAAGGGACTTGGTGCCGTAGTCCCGCAGCAGGAGCATCCAGGCGTCGAAGGCACCGGGGACGGCGGCGGCGAGCGGCCCGGTACCGGGGACGAGGTCCAGCCCGAGCCCCCGGTAGTGGGCGACGGTCGCCCCGCCCGGCGCGACACCCTGCCCGCACAGGACCCGCACCTCGCCGCCCGCCGGGGCGAGCAGAATCGGCACCTCGCCGGCGGGCCCGTTCAGGTGCGGTTCGACGACGTGCAGGACGAACGCCCCCGCGACGGCGGCGTCGTACGCGTTCCCGCCGTCCTCCAGTACCGCCATCGCCGACTGCGAGGCCAGCCAGTGGGTGGAGGACACCATGCCGAAGGTGCCCTGGAGAGTGGGGCGGGTGGTGAACATACGACCTCTCACCTCGCTGTTCGCGCGCATCGGCCGGCCCGGTGCTCCCCCGGCAGGCTATCGGCCGCCCTCCCGGCGTGGCCGGCCCGGTACGCGGCGGCGCGCGCTCGGCGTCTCGCTCACCCGCAGGGGCGGCCCGGATAGTCGGCGGTCTCGGGGACGCCCGCCTCGCGCATCCTGCGCAGCACCTCGGGCAGGAGCGCGTCGTCGCCCGTGTCCGCCGGGCAGTTGGTCTCCCGGTCGAAGACCAGGGTCTTTCCGGCGGAGTGCCAGATGACCCAGCGGTACCGGGACCTGCCGTCGTCCCAGAGATGCGCGTAGCTGTCCACAGTCGTCGTCTTCCGGCTCACGCGGCCGCCTTTCCGGTGTGGCGGCCGTCGACGTACGTCGCCACGACCTCGATGTCCGCGATGCGCGACGGATCGACGCGCCGGGGGTCGTCGCCGAGTACGACCAGGTCGGCGAGCTTGCCCGGGGTGAGGCTTCCGAGTCGGTCGTCCCAGTGGCAGGCGAAGGCGCCGGCGACGGTGTAGGCGCGCAGGGCCTCGTCGACGGTGAGGGCCTCGTCCGGGCCGATCACCTGGCCGGACTCGGAGGCGCGCTCGACCATGAACTGGACGGCTCGCAGCGGGGATCCGTCCGTGACGGGGCGGTCGGAACTGCCGACGAGCGTGATGCCCCGGTCCAGGAACGCCCTGCCGCGGTAGAGCCATGGGGCCCGCTCCTCCCCCATGATCGCCGCGTAGTCGTCGCCGAAGTAGCGCAGGAAGTTGGGCTGGACGACCGCGCTGACACCGAGCCGTGCGAAGCGCGGGAGCTGGTCGGGGCGGATCAGGCCGGCGTGTTCGATGCGGTGCCGGGCGCCGGGGCGCGGCCGCAGGCGCTGGGCGCGTTCCAGGGCGTCCAGGGCGATGTCGGCGGCGCGGTCGCCGATGGCGTGGACGGCGAGCTGCCATCCGGCGAGGTGGCCGTCCACGATCGTGTCCGCGAGGACGTCCGGGTCGTCCTGCAACTGGCCCGCGTGGGCGAGCCCTTCGTAGGGGCTGCTGAGCGCGGCGGTGCGGGCCATCATGCCGCCGTCGGTGAAGATCTTCAGCGCGCCCACGGACAGGCGGTCGTCGCCGAACCCGGTGCGCAGGCCCAGGTCGAGGGACCGGGGAATGCCGTCGGCCTCGTGTGCCGCGACCGGGTGCAGCCGGTCGGCGGACACCATGAGCTGCACGCGCAGCGGCAGCAGGCCTTCCTCGCGGGCGAGTTGGTAGGCGCCCAGCTCGACCGGGCTGTGGCCCACAAGGGTGCCGCCGATGCCCGCCTCGGCGCAGGCGGTGACGCCCTCGGCCAGGCAGGTCCGGGCGGCGCGCCCGATCGCCTCGGCCAACTCCCGCTGGGAGTACGGCAGGCGCAGGACGCGGGCGGCGCCCATGGCTCCCTCGGCGAGGAAGCCGCCGTCGCGGGACAGGTCGGCGGGGAGCAGGTCGAGCACGGCGGAGTTGACGACGCAGCCGTGCCCGGAGTCGTGCAGCAGGAACAGCTTGTGTCCGTGGCTGACCGTGTCGAGTTCGGCGGCGGTCAGGTGGCGCCCCAGGGCCCGCTGGTCGTATCCGGCGATGCTCACCCAGGCGCCGGGTGTGCCCTTGCGGATGACGGCCTCCTCCACGACGGCCAGCACGTCGTCGACGCGCGTGCGCCCCGCGATGCTCGGGGTGTTCTCCTTGAACCCGGTCCAGGCCAGGTGCACGTGGGCGTCGATGAACCCGGGGAGCACGGTGGCGCCCTGCAGGTCGATCACCTCGCGTGCGGGCAGGGAGGTCACGGCCTCGTCCAGGCCGGCGATCCGGCCCTGCCAGATGCCCAGGTCGTGGGCGACGGGGTGGCCGGGGTCCATGGTGAGGAAGCGGGCGTTCGTCAGTCTGGTGCAGAGCACCATGAAGGTCAGGCGTCCATGGACGTCGCGAGGGACCGGGGGCGCAGATCGGTCCAGTTCGCCTCGATGTGGTCCAGGCACGCCTGACGGGTGTTCTCGTCGAAGACGACCGTCCATCCGCCGGGCACCTGCGCGAAGGACGGCCAGAGCGAGTGCTGGCCCTCGTCGTTCACCAGGACGAGGAAACGGCCGTCGGCGTCGTCGAAGGGATTGGTGCTCATGTGCGGGGCCTCCTGAAAGAATAAGGTTAGGCTCGCCTAATCAAACGAGAGCTTAGCCTTCTCGCTTTCCGCTCCACAAGGAGACGTTCATGAGGTTGGTGCGTTCATGAGGTTGGCGGGGGACGACACCTTCGCCGCGTTCGGACTGCCGGGCGCGCCCGGCACCGACGCGTTCTGGGCGAGCGCGAGGACACCCGCGGCGATACCCGACGGCGAGGGCTGGGTGACCCTGTTCCTGCGGCGCGGGCCGGAACCGGCGAGCGTCGGCTTCGAGAGCTGGTCGGAGCCGGTTCCCCTGCGCCGGTGGGGTGACACGGACTGCTGGTACGCCGAGGTGCGCATGCCCGCGCGGCTGCGGGTGACCTACCAGTTCCTCGCCGGGGACGCGGCGTACGCCGACCCGCTCAACCCGGTCGGTGCGGGCGGTGACCGGTCCGTCGCCGCCACCCCGGACGCCCCCGCCCAGCCGCACTGGCCCGACCTCGGCGCCGATGACGTCCTGCCCGTCCCGCGCACCCGGATCCGCTGGAACAGCGCACAGCTCGGCGGGCGGCGCACCGTGCGGGTCCACCCGGCGGGCGGCGGCGGGCCGGTGGTCCTGCTGCTGGACGGGGACGACTGGCTGTACCTGCACCCGGCCATGACCGCGTTCGACTCGGCCGTCGCCCACGGCGAGATGCCGCCGGTCACGCTCGTCTTCCTTCCGGCCGCGGACAGGGGGGCCGAGTTCGGGTGCCGGCCCGAGCTGTGGGAGGCGGTCCGGGACGAACTGCTGCCGCTGGTGGCGGAAACCGGCGTACCCGCGGACCGGGACCGGCTGGTGGTCGCCGGGCAGAGCCTCGGCGGGCTGAGCGCGCTGTACGCGGCACTGGAGTTCCCGGACCTGGTGTCCCGCGTCGCCTGCCAGTCGGGGTCGTTCTGGTGGACACCCCACGCGCCCGGTCTCGCCGACCCGCTGGGCGGCCCGGTCGGCGGCACCGTCGCCGCGCGCCTGCGGGAGCGCCCGGACCTCTCCGGTCTGCGGGTCGCGTTCGACGTGGGGGAACACGAGACGCGGATGCTGCCCCACTGCGAACTGACCGAGACGCTGGCACAACAGGCCGGAGCGACCGTACGGGTCTCCCGGTCACCGTCGGGCCACGACCGGGCGGGCTGGCGGCACGCCCTGCTCAGGGACGTCGCCTGGGCGCTCGCCTAGCGCGTGCCGGCCGCCGAGCGGGACGCCGGGCTCGGCGGTGCGGCCCTTCTGCCCACGGCCCTCGTCACCCCCGCTGCCGCGGGATCAACGCCGCTGCCGGGGCCAGTGCCCGGCCGTCGTCCTGGCCGTCGGGGAGCACCGCGTCGTGCACCGGCATGTCGTCCTGTATCAGGTTCTCGCTGATGAGGACGGCGGCCGTGGCGCCTCCGCTCGCCGAGGAGCGCAGTTCGACGCTCAGGCCCTGCCGGGCGGCGATGCGGTTGACCACGAACAGTCCGATCTGCTTGGCGTCGAGCAGATCGACGTTCTCGGACTGGATCTTGCGGTTGGCCTCGGCCAACGCCTCCTCGTTCATGCCGAAGCCGCTGTCCTCGATCTCGATGAGGAGGCCCTCGCGCAGCCGGCCGGCCCGCAGCTGGACATGGGCGCTGGGCGGTGAGAAGGAGGCCGCGTTCTCGACGAGTTCGGCGAGCAGGTGGATGACGTCGGCGACGGCGCCGCCGTGGAGGGAGACGCGCGGTACGGCCCAGATCTGGACCCGGCCCGGCTGCTCGATCTCCGCGACCGCGGCCCGCAGGACGTCCGCCAGCGGGATGGGGTCGCGCCAGCCGCGTCCGGGCGCGACGCCGGACAGGATGAGCAGGCTCTCGGAGTGGCGGCGCATCCGGGTGGCGAGGTGGTCGACCTGGTACAGGTCCTGCGTCTCGGCCGGGTCGCGCGGGCGCTGCTCCAGCTGGTGGAGCAGGTCGAGCTGGCGGTGCAGCAGCACCTGGCTGCGGCGGGCGAGGCTGACGTACACCCCGGAGATGCCGCTGAGCAGTTCGGCGCGCTCGGAGGCCGCCTTGAGCGCGGCCCGCTGCACGGCGGTGAGCGCGGTGCCCACCTGGGCGAGTTCGTCACCGACGAGGCGGCGCATCGGGGCCTCCGCGTCGATGTCCACGCCCTGTCCGGCGTGCAGTCTGCGCATGGCCCGCGGCAGCCGGCGCCCGGCGACCTCCAGGGCGGAGTCGCGCAGGTCGAGCAGTTCGACGATGAGCCCGCGGCCGACGCCCACGGACACCAGCAGCGACAGCAGCACCCCCACCAGACCGAGGATGACGGCGACGCCGGAAGCGCCCAGCGTGTCCCAGCCGAACGGGTCGGCCTTGGCCGTGGCGCCCGTGCCGGCGCCCGACTGGGCCTCGGCGAGACCCTCCAGCACGGCGTCGGCGCCGTTGTCCCAGTCCCTCAGGAAGCCCGCGGAGACGACCGGGGTACCGGGCCCGGCACCGCGCACCCGGTCCTCACCGGCCGCGAGCGCGTCGTAACTCCCGCTGTGCAGGACCGCGTTGAACGCCTCCCGGTGCGCCGGCTTCAGGTCGGCGACCGCGGGCTTGAGCAGCTCCCGCTGGGTGGCGACGGCCCCGGCGAACAGCGCGTACTGCTCCGTGGTGAGCTTGCCTGCCCCGCTCCCCGCGGCGAGGAGGGCCTGTTCCTGGGCCACGGCCTCGCGGGCGCGGGCGAGTTCGAGGACGACCCGTGCCTCGGATGCCGCGTGGATGCCGTTCTCGCCGGTGAGCGCGCCGGTGACGGCGAAGGCGTCCTCGATGACCGTCGAGTACCCCGTGAACGCCGCCTGGGCGGCGCCCTTGGCGTCGGTCCGCGCGCGCAGCGCCGTGAGTCCGCGCACGTCGGCCTCCAGGCGGTCGATGCGGGCGGGCAGCCCCGCGTCGAGGAGTTCGGCGTCAGCGGTGGCGGCGTCGGCGCCGTCTCGGAAGGCGTTGGCGGCCTTGTCGGTGGCGTTCCGGGCTTCCTCGATCGTGTCGAGGCCGGCCGGGTCCGGCGCGGCGGCGTGGCGGGGGGCGGCGGTGCGCTCGTTCTGCAGGGCGCTGACGAACCCGTCGAGGGGGGTGAGGAGTTCGGCGTTGACGTCCTTGACCCGCTGGGTTTCGCCGATGCTGGAGGCCGTGGTCACCGCGGCGAAGCCCCACAGTGCCATGAGGGACACGATGGGCAGCATGAGCAGGGCGACGATCTTGGCCCGGACCGATCTGGGGCGCAGCCGTTCCGTTGCACGGGTGACAGACATGGGGATACCTCTTCGAGGGTGTGCGGTGCGGCTTCGCGGACGTGCGGCTCAGGCGGTCGCGGTGGTGGCGGGAGCGGGCGTGGCGGCGGTCGCGGTGGAGAGCTCGACCTCGCGCAGCAGTTCGGCGGCGACGGACTCGGCGCGCTTGCCGGTCGGGGAGAGCGCCACGTACGCGGAGGTGAGGAAGAGGAACGAGCCGAGCACGACGGCGAGCGGGAAGAGGAACTCGGTGGCGGTGGCCCCGGGCAGCTCGGCGCTGCTGGGCGCGAGGCGGACGTCGACGGCGTACATGGCGGTGTAGTGCATGCTGCTGACCGCGAGCCCCATGACGAGCGCGGCGACGGCCGCGAGGACGGGGCCGCGCACGATGAGGGTGAGGGTGAGCGCGGCGGTCGCGGCGACGACGGCGATCACGACGGAGGTGACGACGAGGAACGGGTCGTATCCGACCGTGCCGTGCAGGTTGAGCGCGGCCATGCCGGCGTAGTGCATGGCGGCGACACCCAGTCCGGTGCCGAGCCCGCCGAGCGCCACCGAGACGATGCGCGAACGCCCGTATCCGGCGGTGAAGACGCCGGCGCTGACGACGGCGATGGCCATGACGAGGCTGAGGACGGTGAGCGGGACGTCGTAGCGGATGGGGGTGCCCTCGACGCTGAAGCCCATCATCGCGACGAAGTGCATGGTCCAGATGCCTGAGCCGATCGCGAACGAGGCCAGCGTCAGCCAGTTCCGTTTCGAGGCGCCGTCGGCCTCCAGGGCCCTGACCGTGCACCGCAGGCCGAGCGCCGAGCCGACACAGGCCATGACGTAGGAGAGGACGGGAGTGACCCATCCGGCGCTGAAATGGTCCATGTGTCCCACGGGGACCCCTCTCGCCCGCCGGGCGGAGAGCTCAGCGCGCACGTAGGTACCGCCGGTAACAGAGACCCGGGGGAACGAGATCGCGCCACTGCTTGCCGAAGGTCGGTGAGGGTTAAAGTACTGCGGTGTGGGTTACGGACCCGTTTGCGCGCAAGTGCTTCACATACCCCTTACGGTGCCTGTACTTTCACCGCCGGCGCGGCTCGCCCGCGCCACGGGCCGCGAAAAATGGTCGCCGATCCGGGCGGCGGAACGTCCAGGACGGCGGCGTTCCGTACGCTCCGGGCATGGCCGAAAAGCGTCCAAGAAACGGTCACCGAGGCCCCGTTGCCCTCGACGACCGTCCGCTGCGGCGGGTCACCGGGCCACCGCCAGGCAGTAGGCCGCGTCCGTGGCCAGGAGGTTGCGGTGGGTGTCCTCGGCCGTGATGACACCGTCGTCCAGGACGAGGACACGGTCGGCGGCGTCCAGGAGGGCGGGACTGCTGGTGATCACGACGGTGGTGCGCCCTCGGCGCAGGTTCGCGACGTTGCGCGCGATGAGCTGTTCGGTGACCGCGTCGACGGCTGTGGTCGGGTTGTGCAGGACGAGGACGTCGGAGTCGGCGGCGAGGGCGCGGGCCAGGGACAGCCGTTGGCGCTGCCCCCCGGAGAGGTTCGCGCCGCGGTCGCGGACGGGGTGGTCGAGGCCTTCGCGGTGCAGGGCGACGACGTCGGTCAGCATGGACGCCTCGACGGCCTCGGGGATCATCCGGCTGGTGCCCGACGGGTCGATGTTCGTGCGGAGCGTGCCGGCGAAGATCTCCCCGTCGTACGGGTTCACCAGCATGTGCTCACGGACCGCCTCGACCGACAGGTCCGCGAGCTCCTGCCCGCCGACCCGCACCACTCCCTCGTACGCGTCCGGCGGCACGCTCACGGCCAGGACCGACGCGAGGTCGGCCGCCGCGCGCGGCTGGTAGACGGCGATCGCCACGAACTCGCCGGGGGCCACCTGGAACTTGAGTCTGCGCAGGGACCCGTGGCGGACGCAGTCGATCTCCAGGCCTTTGCCCGGGGCCGGGCGCCGCGACCCGGGGGTCGTCACCGGCGGCGCGGTCAGCACCAGCGCCATCCGCTCGGCCGACGCGCGCGCCATCATCACGTACTTCGGCATCTCCGAGAACAGTTTGAGCGGTTCCATGATGAACTGCGCCAGACCCACGGCCATGACGAGTTCCCCGATGGTGATCCGGCCCTCGAACGCCAGCCAGCCCGCCGTCAGGGTCACGGCGGCGGCGAGGACCGCGTTGAGGGCCAGCGCGGTGCCCGCGTACACGCCGTTCACCCGGGCGACGGTGATCGCCTGGTGCTTGGCCTCCGTGCTGACGTTCCGGTAGGACCGGAACGCGGCGTGGTTGCCGCCGAAGCCGTGCAGCGGGCGCAAGCCGATGATTAGGTCGGCGACCTTGGCGCCCGCCCGTGCCACCCGGGCCTGCTGTTCGCGGGTACTGGCGCCGATCCGCTTGGACATCACGCTCAGGATCGACAGGATCGCGACGGTTCCCACGATCACCAGCAGGCCGAGCCGGACGTCGGCCAGGCCCAGCGCGAGCGCCGCGATCACGACCGCGACCAGCGAACTGATCAGCAGCGGCACCACCTCGATGATGTCGGCGGTCTGGTCGGCGTCCTCGGTGGCGATGGTCAGCACCTCACCGGACTTGAGGTCGACGTCCCTGGCCACCGGCTGGAGTCCGCAGGACGCGACCCGCACCCGCCAGCGGTGCGCCTCGGTGGTGTTGGCCTTCTGCAGGACGCGCATCCCGAACCGCCACGACAGCGACACGGTCGTGATGATCACGGCCAGCGCGGCGATCGACAGGCCGAGCGAGCCGAGGTTCCGGTCCCCCTTCATCGTGTGTTCGACGATCAGGCCGAGCGCGATGGGGAAGGCGGTCTCCCCCGCCTGGTACAGGCCCATGAGGACGGTGCCCCAGACCATGGCGCCGACGTTGCGGCGCAGTGCGGTCCGGAGGATGTGGGACCCCGCGTGGGGCCGCTGCGTGTCAGGAGTTGTCATCGAGTCAGGAGTTGTCATCGAGGTGGCGGCTGATCGCTTCCGGGGTTCGCAGGGTGAACAGATCGCGGATCGTGATCACAGGTCCGTACTCCCGGCGGAGCAGCCCGATCAGCCGCACCGCCAGCATGGAGTGCCCTCCGAGGGACACGAAGTCGCTCACCGCGCTCACCTCGTCGTCGTCCAGGTCCAGTGCCTCGGCGAAGAACTCGCACACCGCCGTCTCGGTTTCGGTCTCCGGGCCGCGCTCGGCCGCCGTGGTCAGCGCGCCCAGCGGCTTGGCCTCCGGCAGCGCCTTGGTGTCAGCCTTCCCGTTCACCGTGAGCGGGATGCTGTCGACCTGGGCGTAGTGCGTCGGGCGCAGGAAGTCCGGCAGCCCGGCGCCGACTTCGGCGGCGACCGCCGCGAGATCGGAGCCGTCGAGGACGAGGTAGGCGGCCAGCCGGTACGCGCCGTCGACCTGCGGGTCGGGCTGGGCGACCGCGGCGACGAACCGCACCGCCGGGTGCGCCGCGAACGAGGCCTCCACCTCCCCGAGTTCCACCCGGTGTCCGCGGATCTTGACCTGCTGGTCGGTGCGGCCCAGGTACATCAGGTTCCCGTCGGGCCGCCGGATCACCAGGTCTCCGGTGCGGTACATGCGCTCGCCGGGTTCGCCGAACGGGCAGGCGACGAAGCGGTGCGCGGTCTGGGCGGACTGCCCGAGGTAGCCGCGCGCGATGCCGATGCCCGACACGTACAGCTCCCCGGGCACGCCGTCCGGCAGGGGCCGTAGCCACGGATCCAGCACGTACACGTCCGTATTGTCGATCGCCACTCCCACCACCGGGTCCTGGCATTCGAAGGTGCCGACGCCGAGGGTGTTGATGGTGTACTCGGTGGGCCCGTACAGGTTGTAGCCGACCGTGCCCTCGGTCTCGGCGAGCCGCTGCCACAGCGTCGGGGTGACGGCCTCGCCGCCCAGCAGCACCAGCGCCGGGCGCCGCGCCGGGTTGTCCAACAGTCCCTCGGCGACGAGCTGTTGGGCGTAGGTCGGGGTGACGTTGATGACGTCGATGCCGTGTTCGAGGCAGTACTCGACCAACCGGGGTGCGTCACGTCGCAGTTCCTCGTCGCAGATGTGCACCTCATGGCCGTCGGCGAGCCACAGCAGCTCCTCCCACGACATGTCGAACGCGAAGGACACCGTGTGCGCGATCCGGAAGACCCGGTTGCCGTGCCGCGCCAGTACCGGCTCGAAGATCCGGCGCTGATGGTTGATCAGCATGTTGGTGAGTCCGGCGTACTCGGTCACCACGCCCTTGGGCTTCCCGGTCGATCCGGAGGTGTAGATCGTGTACGCGGGGTGGCGCAGGCGGTCCGGGTCGTCCGGCGCGAACGTCGGATACGGCTCGGCCTCGGGCAGGGGACGGTCCAGCTCGATCAGGTCCACCGGATTGCCGGTCAGCCGGGGCGACACGGCGCTCACGGTGAGGACGACCTCCGGGCGGGCGTCCGCGACGATCGCGGCGATCCGCTCGTCCGGGTGGTCCAGCTCCAGCGGTACGTACGCGGCGCCGACCCGCAGCACGGCGAACAGCGCCACGATCGAGTCGAGGGAGCGTGGGATCGCCAGGCCCACGGTCGTCTCGGGGCCGATGCCGCGCCCGGCGAGCGCACCCGCCACGGCGCGGCTGCGGTCCCTCAGCTCCGCGAAGGTCATGGTCGAGCCGTGGGCGACGAGCGCCACTCGCCGCGGGTCGCGGTCCGCCGCCTGGTCGAACCGGTCGACGACGGTGTCGGTGCCGACGTCCGTGCGTGCTCCCGGCGAGGGCCGCGGCCCCGGTCCCCGCAGCGCGCCGACCGGTCCGGTCGAGCGAGCCAGGTCTTCGAGCACCCGCAGGTAGTTCTCGAGGAGGCGACGAGCGTTCTCGGTGTCGTCGTCGCGGTGCTCCAGCTTCACCGTGAGCCGGTCGCCGGGGGTGACGACCCACGTGAACGGATAGTGGGTGGAGTCGTCGGCCTTCACCGAGGTGATGCCGTGCCTGGCGTTCATCTCGGCGAACGCGTCCACGTCCAGGAAGTTCTGGAGCACGAACAGGTTGTCGAACAGGGTGTCGTGCCCACTGGCCCGCTGGATCTCGCCGAGCCCCAGGTGCTCGTGTTCCATCGCCTCCACCCGGGCCGCCTGTACTGCCGTCAGGTACTCCCGGACGGTGTCGTGCGGCCGTGCTCGCGTCCACATGGGCACGGTGTTGAGCAGCACGCCGACGACATCGCCCAGGCCCTCGCCCTCCCGGCCGGAGACGGTCACGCCGAAGACGGCGTCACCACGTCCGGTGTGCGCGCCGAGCAGGAGGCCGAACGCGCCGGTCAGCACCGAGTTCAGCGTGACGCCGTGCACCCTGGCCGCTTCCCGCAGCAGTTCCGACTGTTCGCCGGACAGGGTGCGCACGAGCGCGCGCGGCAGGTCGTCGGAGAGGGAGGGCGCCGGACCGGCGAGCAGCGTCGGGCCGGGGAGGCCGGCCAGGTGCTCCGCCCAGAAGCGTTCCGATACGGCGGGGTCCTTGGCGTCGAGCGCCCGGGCGTAGTCCTCGAAGCTCGGCGTGGCCGGGGCCGCGTCCAGGGGCTCGCCCGCGACGACGGCCCGATAGGCGTCGAACAGGTCCCGCAGCACGATCTCGCGGGACCAGCCGTCCCACAGCAGCAGGTGGTAGCTCAGCAGCAGGCCGTCGCGGTCGTCGGGCAGACGCACCACGGTCAGCCGGATCAGCGGTGGCTCACCCGGGTCGAAGCCGGTGTCGCGGTCCCTGGCGCGCAGGGCTTCGACCTCCGCCTCCGTCGCCAACTCGACCGTGCGGACGGTGACTTGCCGCCCGGCGCTGAGGACCTGGACCGGGTTTCCGTCGTCGTCGGTGGTGAAGCCGGCGCCCACGACCGGGTGCCGGGCGATCACGTACGCCATCGCGTCGGCCAGCGCGTCGGTGTCCAGGCGCCGGTCGAAGGTGAACCAGCTCTGCGCGACGTAGTGTCCGGCCGTGCCGGCCATCTGGGCCTGGAAGTACAGGCCCCGCTGGAGCGGGGTGACCGGTGCCGTGCGCTCGGCCGTCGCGGAGGCGTCCGCGATGTGGCGCAGTGCGCTCAGCCAGTGCTCGGTGATCTCGTCGGGGACGCCCTCGGCGAGCGTGAAGGCCGCGTGCAGGCTTCCGGTGGCCACGTCGGTCCACGCGTTGACCTCGACGGCGTACGGGCTGCCCTGCTCGCCGCACGTGATGCGCGGGGCCTGGGATTCGCCGCCCCGGCCGAGGTAGTTGAACAGCACCTGCGGGCGGGCGTCGAGCAGTGGGGCCGTCTGCGGGTTGAGGTACCGGAGTTGGCCGTAGGCGACGTGCCCGGGCTCGTCCGGCTGGCGTTCGGCGACCTCCCGCGCGGCAGCGACGGGGTCGGTGTGCGCGGTGAGCCGTACGGGGGCGATGGAGGTGAACCAGCCGACCGTACGGGTGTAGTCGTGGTGTTCCAGCGCCGGCACCCGGCCGTGCCGCTCCAGTTCGACGGCGAGGTCGGTGGGCGACGGCTGGATGTGCGTCAGCGCGGTGCGCAGCGCGCCGCACAGCAACTCGGTGAGACCGACGCCGAACGCGGCCGGGGCGGTGCGCGTCACGCGGTCGCTCGTTTCGGGCGCGAGCACGACCGTGGTCTCGCGCGGCGCCTCGGCCGCGGGCAGCCCCGCCTCGGACAGCAGCGGGGGAGCCTGGAGCGTGGTGACCCAGCGGCCGAGGTCGTCGATGGCCTGGGTGGAGCGGGAGTTCAGGGCTTCGGCGTACTCGGCGTAGGAGGTGGTCGGCGCTGCCAGGGCCTCCCCGCGCAGGGCGGCGGCCAGGTCGTCCAGCAGGACCAGCCAGGACACGGAGTCGACGGCGAGATGGTGCACGGTGACCACCAGGGTCCGGCTCGCCTCCAGCCAGGAGAACGCGATGACCTCCCCGGACTCGGGGTCGAGCCGTCCGGCGGCCTCGTTCGCCGCCGCCGTCGCGTCGGCCGTGTCGGGTCGTACGACGGTGACCTCGCGGGCGGGTTCGGTGCGCAGGGCCCACACCCCCTGCTCGACGCGCAGCCGCAACCGGAGGACCGGGTGCGCGGCCACCACGGCGTTCGCGGCGCGCTGGGCGTCGGCGAACCCGGTTCCCTCGGGCGTCACCAGCGTCCTGGCCTGGGCGAACCGGGCGAGCGATCCCCCCAGTTCCCGCTGACGCAGGATGATCGGCGTAGGTGGCAGTGGGCCGTCCTCGCGGCGGGCGGGCGCGGACGCGCCGGCCCGCTGAGGTGTGCGCGTTCGCGTTCCCACCTGTTCGGCGAGCGCGCGCGGTGTCCTGAACAGGAACACGTCCCGGGGCGCGATCTGGAGGCCGAGCGCCCTGGCCCGGTTGATCACGGTGATGGCGACGATGCTGTCGCCTCCGGCCTTGAAGAAGTCGGTGTCGGCGTCCACGGAGGTGCCGGGCAGTGTGTCGGCGAAGATGTCGACCAGGGCAGCGAGTGCGGAGTCCGGTGACGGATCCGCGGGCCGGTGGGGGCTGGTCGCGCCGTTCCCCGCGCCCCTGAGGGGCGCGGCCGCTCGCTCGGCCAGAGCCTTCCGGTCCAGCTTGCCGTTGACCGTCAACGGCAGCGCGTCGACCGTCAGCACCCGGCCCGGCACCATGTGCACGGGCAGCTTCGTGGACAGCCGCTCGACGACGTCACCCGGCACCCGCCCCACCACGTGCGCGACCAGGTGATCGCCGCTGTCCGCCACGGTCACGGCCACGTCGACCACGCCGTCGAGTTCCCTGACCGCGGACTCGACCTCGCCCAACTCGATGCGGAATCCCTTGAGTTGGACCTGGTCGTCGGCGCGTCCGGCGAACTCCAGCTCGCCGTCGAGCGTACGGCGGGCGAGGTCGCCCGTGTGGTACATGCGGGAGCCGTCACCGGCGAACGGGTTCGCCACGAACCGGCCCGCGGTGAGCCCCGGCCTGCCCAGGTAGCCGAGGGACACCTGGTCGCCGGCGACGTAGATGGCGCCCACCCGGCCCGGCGGCACCGGCCGGAGCCGGTCGTCGAGCAGGTAGGTGCGCAGGCCGGGAATCGGACCGCCGATCGGGCTGACGCCGTCGCCGCGGTCGAAGTCCTCGTCGGTCAGCACCCGGTGTGTGACGTGGACGGTGGTCTCGGTGATGCCGTACATGTTCACCAGCTCCGGCGAGGCGGTGCCGTGCCGCCCGACCCAGCCGCGCAGCCGCCCGAGATCCAGCGCCTCGCCGCCGAAGATGATCCGGCGCAGTGTGGTGACCGGTTCGCCGGCATGCCGGTCGGCCTCGATGAACTGGTAGAACGCCGACGGCGTCTGGTTGAGCACGGTAACGGCGCGCTCGCGGACCAGCCGGTGGAAGTCGACCGGGGAACGGGTCAGCCCGTACTCCGGCACGAGCAGTTCACCGCCGTGCGCCAGCGCGCCCCACAGCTCCCAGACCGCGAAGTCGAAGGAGAAGGAGTGGAACTGGACCCACACGTCGTGCGGACCGAAGTCCATGTCGGGCCGGGTGTTCGCGAGCAGGGTCACCACGCTGGAGTGCGGGACGACGACCCCCTTGGGCCGGCCGGTCGATCCGGAGGTGTAGATCACGTAGGCGGGGTCGTACGGGCCTGCCTCGGGCCCGGGCTCCGCGGTGGCCGGCGCCGGCTCGTCCCCCCGCACGAGTACGCGGGCCGGCACGCCCGCCCGGGCCAGCAGTCGTGTGAAGCGGTCCCGCTGCTCACGCTCCACGAGGACGACCTGCGGAGCGGCGTCGGCGAGGATGTACTCCAGCCGTTCGTCCGGGTACGCCAGGTCCAGCGGTACGTACGCGCCGCCCGCGGTGACGATCGCGACCAGGGCGACGACCTGCTCGACGGAGCGCGGGACGGCGACGGCGACCCGCCTGCCCGGCCCGACACCGGCCTCGCGCAGGACGGAGGCCAACTGGTTCTTCGCGTCGGCCAGTTCGCCGTACGTCAGTGACCGGGTGCCGCCGTCGAGACCGCACTGGGTGACGGCGGTGGCTGCCGGGTCACGGCGCGCGGCGGCGTCGAACAGGGCGCCCAGGGTCGTCGGTGTGGTCCGCGCGGGGATCCGGGTGTTCTCGGGCGTCGGTGCTCCCTGACGGGGTGGCAGGTCGTCGATCCGCGCGTCCGGCCGGGTGATCAGGCCGGTAAGGACCGAGGTGAACGTCCGCAGGATCGCCCGGGCGCTCGCCTCCCGCAGCAGCTCACCGTCGTAGATCAGGTTGAAGCGCGGACGGCCGTCGGGCGTGCGCTCCACCACCAGCGTCAACGGGTAGTGCGGGGCGCCCTCGTTCACGATGCCGGTGATGACCAGGGTGTCGTCGGGCCCTCGCAGCGCGTCCACGTCGGTCGCCACGTCGAACACCACCAGGGTGTCGAACAGCGAGCCGGCGCCGGCCTGGCGGCCGATCCTCGCCAGCGAGACGTGCTGGTGCGGCAGCACCTGGCTCTGGTGTTCCCGCACGGAGGCGAGCAGGTCGCTGGAGGTGGTCGTGCCGGTCCAACGGGCGCGTACGGGGATCGTGTTGATGAACAGGCCCACCATGTTCTCGATGCCGGGCACATCGGCGTCGCGCCCGGACACCGTGGAGCCGAACACCACGTCCGTGCCGTGCAGGAGGCCGCCCAGCGTCACCGCCCATGCGCTGTGCACGGCCACGCTCAGCGGCACCCCGGCCGACCGGACGGCCGTGTCGATGTCGTCCTCCGGCTCCAGGGCGGTGTCGGCGAACCGGTCGGACGGGGTGTGTCCCTCGGCGATCAGCGACGGCCCGGGCAGCTCGGCGAGCTGCTCGCGCCACACGCGGTCGCTCTCGTCCTCGTCGTGCCCGGCGAGCCAGTGCACGTAGTCGGGGAAGCCGCCGAGCGGGTACCGGGTGCCCGGGGCGTGGTACTCGGCCAGCAGCGCGCGCAGCATCGGCGGCACCGACCAGCCGTCGGCGATGATGTGGTGCACCGTCTGCACCAGGACGTTCCTACCGGAGCCGGCGCGGATGAGCGTGTACCGCATCAGGGGGCCGGTGGCCAGGTCGAACCCGGCGCGGCGGTCCCGTTCGGCCAGGTCACGGATCTCGGCGTCGGTGACGCCGGGGCGGTCCAGCGTGGTGAAGGGCGCCTGCACGCCGCTCTCCAGTACGGAGACCACACGGCCGTCGGCGAGGGCCACGAACCGCGCGGCCAGGTTCGGGTACAGGGTGAGCAGCCGGGTGGCCGACGCCGCGAGCCGGTCGGCGTCCACCTCGCCGTCCAGGCTGAGCAGTTGCTGCTCGACGTAGGCGCCCGCCGAGTCGTCGTCGAAGACCGAGTGGAAGTAGAGGCCCTCCTGCAGCGGGGTCAACGGCAGGATGTCCCGCAGCGCCGGTCCGTCCAGGGTGTCGACATCGGCCTGCGTCAACGGCACCAGGCCGAAGTCGCTGGGAGAGTGGCCGCCCTGGTCGAGCGCGGCCAGCCCGGACAGAGCCTCCCGGAAGTACGCGCCGAGGGTGGTGATGTCCTCGTCGGTGAACATCCCCTGGGGCCAGGAGATGGTGGTGACCAGCTCGTACTCGCCGCCGTTCGGGGCGGGTTCGGCGATCGCGTTGAACTCCAGGGCGCGCGGCAGGCGCATCCTCGGGTCGCGCTTCTCCCCCAACTGGCCTGTAGTAGCCGTCAGTTGCCAGTCGCCGGGCGCGCCCGCGTCGAAGCGGCCCAGGTAGTTGAACAGCACCTGCGGTGCGGGCGCGTCGAACTCGGTGTGCGTCAGGTACCGCAGGGCGCCGTAGGAGACGCCGTTGTCCGGCACCCGGGCGAGGTCTTCCTTGACCGCCTTGAGCGCGGCGGACAGGTACTCGGGTGCGGTGAGGTCGGCCGCCGCGCGGGGGTCCACGGTCACCGGGAACAGGGTGGTGAACCAGCCGACGGTCCGCGACAGCTCCGGCTCGAAGCCGGCGGTGCCCGCCACGAACTGTCCTTCACGGCCGTGGCCCTCGAGCTCGATGTGCGCGAACGTCTGGTCCTGCCCGAGATCGCGGCGCCAGCGGGCGAGGGCGACGGCGAGCGCGGTCAGCAGCACGTCGTTGACGCCCGCGTGGAACCTCGCGGGGATCTCGCCCAGCAGCGCGGCCGTGGCCTCGGGTCCGACCGAGACGGTCCGCACCCGTTCCCGCGCGACGGTGTCGGCGTCGGACAGCGCGCGCCGGCCGACCGGCCCGTCCGGTCCCGGCAGGGGACGCCAGTAGGAGGAGCTGTCCGCGTCGAAGGCCGCGCGCTCCAGCAGCTGCGTCCAGCGCCGGAACGAGGTGCCCACCGGGGGCAGTTCGATCGGCGCGCCCGAGGCGAACTGGCGCCACGCCGTGGCCAGGTCCTCCATCAGGACCCGCCAGGACACGCCGTCGATCACCACGTGGTGGGCGACCAGGACCAGCTGCCGTGCCTCGCGGCGCCAGACGGCACGCAGCATCACGCCGCCCGCCGGGTCCAGTTGGGCGGTGGCGAGTGCGACGCACTCGTCGAGCGGCCGGTCGCTCTCCTGCCACCCCGCGACGGCCTGACCCGCGCCGGTCCGCTCCGCCTCCGGGATGTCGAAGCTCCACCGCTCGCCGCGCACCAGCCTGGCGCGCAGCATGTCGTGCCGTGCGACCACCGCGGCGAGGATCCGGCCGAGGCCGTCGGCGGTCAGGCCGGCCGGGGTGTTCAGCACCACCGACTGTACGAAGCCGTCGATCGCGTCCGTGGTCTCGCCGAGCCACTGCACGATGGGCGATCCCACGACGGAGCCGGTGGGGACGTCGCCGTGGTCCACGGTGGAGACGTCCTCACGGCTCGCCACCGCCGCCAGCGCCCCCGCCGTGCCGTGGGCGAAGATCTGCCGTGCCGTGACGTACAGACCCGCCTCGCGCAGCGCGCTCAGCAGCGAGATCGCCAGGATGCTGTCTCCGCCGAGCTGGAAGAAGTCCTGGTCGACTCCGACCTCTTCCAGCCGCAGTACGGACGCGACCGCCGCGCACACCGCGCGCTCGTTCTCGGTGCTGGGCGGTACGAGGGAGCCCGCCCCGACCGCGGGCTCCGGCAGCGCGTTGCGGTCGAGCTTGCCGTTCGCGGTGAGCGGGAACTCCTTCATGACGACGATGTGGGCGGGCACCATGTACTCCACCATGTGCGCGGCTGCCCACGCCTTGACCTCGTCCGCCCGCAGCTCCTCGCTCCCGGCGGCCGGGATCACGTAGCCCACCAGGTAGGTGCCGCCGGCCGCGTTCTTCTTCGCGACGACGCAGGTGTGCCGCACCTCCGGATGCTCCGCGAGAGCGACCTCGACGTCCTCGATCTCCAGCCGCATGCCGCGGATCTTGATCTGGTTGTCGGCCCGGCCGAGGAAGTCCAGCGACCCGTCCGGGGCGAACCGTGCGAGGTCACCGGTCCGGTACAGCCGCGACCCGTCGTCGGCGAAGGGGTTCGCCACGAACCGGGAGGCGGTCAGGCCGGGCGCGTTGACATACCCGCGTCCCAGGAGGAAGCCGCCCACGTACAGCTCGCCGCCGACCCCGACCGGGACCGGGCGCAACTCGTCGTCCAGCACGTACAGCTGGGTGTTGGGGTTGGCCTTGCCGATGGACGTCGACAGGCGTTCCGCCGCGCCCCGGTAGATGACGTGCGAGACGCCGATCGTCGTCTCGGCCGGGCCATAGCCGTGGTACATGGGGATGTCGAGCCGGGTGCGGAACCGCTCGTACAGCTCCGGGGTCAGCACCTCGCCGCCGCACCACACGTGCCGCAGGCTGTCCAACTGCCCGGAGTCGCCCGCGATCTCCAGCAGCACGTCCAGCATGGACGACACCAGGTAGGTGAAGGTGACGCGATGTTCGGCGATCACGCTCAGCAGGTGGTGCGGGTCGCGTTCGCCGCCGGGCCGCAGGACCACCAGCCTGCCGCCGGACACCAGCGGCAGGAAGATCTCGTTGATGGAGATGTCGAACGACAACGGCGCCTTGAACAGCGACGCGTCGTCGTGGCCGAAGCCCAGGATCTCGTCGACCTGCCACAGCAGGCGCTCACTGATCGCTTCGTGCCGGATCATCGCGCCCTTGGGCCGCCCGGTCGAACCGGAGGTGAAGATCACGTACGCCAGGGCGTCGCCGGGGACGGTGACCCCGGTCCCCTCGGCGGGGTGGGAACCGAACCGCCAGTCGCCGAGGTCGACGGCCACGGCCTCCGGTTCACCCGGTGCGTGCTCGCCGGAGTCGTTGAGCTGCAGCACGACCCGGGCGTCCTCGACGACGACGGCCCGGCGTCCGGCGGGCCACTGCGGATCGAGCGGCACGAACGCGCACCCCGCCTGGAGCACGCCGAGCAGCCCGATCACCATGTCGGCCGAGCGGCCCAGGGAGATGCCGACGACCTGTTCGGCGGTGAGTCCGCGTTCGATCAGATGGTGGGCCAACTGGCTCGACAGCTCAGCGACCTGATGGTAGGTCAGGGTCCGGTGCTCGTCGACGACGGCGACGGCGTCCGGCCTGGTCCGCGCCTGCTCGCGGAACATCTCCACGATGGTCGGACGGACCCGGTCGGCCCGGGTGTCGTTCCAGTGGGTCAGGGCCTGGAGCCTGGCCGCCGGTCCTGACGGGTTGATGGTGCCGATGGGCCGGTCCGGGAAGTCGGCCAGGTCGTCCAGCGCGAGCTGGGCGTCGGCCGGCAGGACGCCTTCCGGAACGGCGATGCTCCAGCCGCTCCCGCCGGCCTCTCCGGCCTCCCAACCGCCGGGTCCCTCGCCGCCGTTGTCGACCCATCCGAGGACGTCGGCGAAGAGGGTGCCGGGGGTGAGGTCGATGCCCTCGGGGCTTCGGCCGGTCGCCCAGTACGACAGCCCGATGGCGCATGCCTCGGCGATGGTCCGGTCGCAGAAGTCGCCGGTCCGCCGGCGCACGTCGGCCAGGCGCGTGGGAGAAAGCAGTACGAGACGAGCGCTCGGTTCCACCATCGAAGACTCAACGCCCCTTCCAAGGCATGAAAGTTGGCCCAACCTGCTCAGGGATCTGCTCGGGGTGACTAACTACCTTCTCGCCAGGCCCGCCACAGCCGCGCATAGCGGCCGCCCAGCGCCACCAACTCCTCGTGCGTTCCTTGCTCCACGACGCGGCCCGCGTCCAGCACGGCGATCCGGTCCGCCGCCATCGCCTGGGTCAGCCGGTGCGCCACGAACAACGTGGTCCGGCCCGCGCACGCGGCCAGGACGGCCCGCTCCAGTGCGGCGGCGCCCTCGCTGCCCGCCTCCGCGGTCGACTCGTCGAGTACGACCACCGGCGAGCGGCCCAGCACCAGCCGGGCCAGGGCGATCTGGGCGACCTTGGTGACATCCAGCCGCTCACCACCCTCGCCGACCAGGGAGTTCAGCCCGTCGGGCAGCGCGTCGACCCAGTCGTCGGCGCCGACCGTGCGCAACGCGTCCATCAGCTCGGCGTCGGTGGCTTCCGGCGCGGCCAGCCGCAGATCGTCGGCGAGCGAACCGGAGAACACGTGCGTCTCCTGCGTCAGGATGCTGACCAGGGCCCGCGCGCCGGCCTCGTCCAGACCGGCGAGGTCGGTCGACCCGACGCGCACCGACCCGGCCTGCGGTGTTCCGATGCCCGCGATCAGCGCGGCCAGAGTCGTCTTGCCGGCCCCCGTCGCCCCCACCAGTGCGAGCGAGCCGCCGGCCGGGATCGTCAGGTCGACCTCCCTCAGGACCGGCTCCTCGCCGCCGGGATAGGTGAACGTCAGCCCCTCCACGGTCACCGGGTACTGCGCGGCGTCCGCCGAGGCGACCGACGGGTCGCCCACCAGCCGGTCCTGCGCGGACTCCCCCAGTACCCCGACCAGCCGGGTCAGGGACGCTCCCGACTTCTGCGCCTCGTCGAAGGTGAACATGATGGAGCCCAGCGGGGTGAACAGCCGGTGGAACATCAGCGGGGCCGCCGACACCTCGCCCAGGCTGGCGGCGTCGGCCTCCAACAGGGCGTACCCCACCACGATGATCAGGACCAGTCCGATGAACTCGGCGCGGTTCTCCCTGCCGACGAACCGGCCGAAGAACCGGAACACCTCGATGCCGAGTTCGCGCACGCGCCACGACTCACCGGTGACCTTCTCGCGGAAGGCGCCCTCGAGGCGGTACGCCCGGACCGTGTCGATCCCGTTCAGACCGCTCATCAGCGCCTGCGCGCGGTCGGCCTGGGCCACCCGCTGCTTCCGGTAGAGCGGGGCGGACCGGGGCAGGTACCAGCGCAGCGCCAGCGCGTACGCGGGCAGCGCGCCGGCGCCGGCCAGGCCGAGCCGCCAGTCGAGGCCGAACATGCCGGCCGTGGCGATGGCGACCAGGACCCCGGCGGAGAACACCGTGGGGACGGCCGTGCGGATGCCCTTGGACAGCACGGCCACGTCGTCACCGACCCGGGACAGCACGTCTCCCCGGCCGACCTGTTCGATCCGTGCGCTCGGCATGCCGAGCACCGCCCGGACGGCGCCTTCCCGCAGCCGCGCCAGCAGGTCCGCGCCCAGCCGCCCGATCAGGTAGGTCGACACCGCGGTGGCCGCCGCGCCGAGCAGCGCGGCCGCCACCATCCACACCCCGACCGTGACCAGGACCGAGCGGGACTCGCCCTCGACGACCGCGTCGACCACCCGGCCGAGCAGGAGCACCGGGAGCACCTGGAGCGCGGCCCCGGCCACCGTGGTGAGCACGGTGGCGACCGTCAGCCAGGGCACTTCGCGGCAGTGCGCCGCGACCCATCGGCCGGCCTCGCGTCCGGTCGCCGTGCGCAGGGCCGCCGGCGCGAGGCGCGTGTCGGTGGCGCTCACACCTACTCGGCCGACTTGACGAGCTCGTCGATCGCGTACGGCATGGACAGCAGGGTGCCCTGGGAGATGGCCGCGCCGACCGCCGGGCCCTCACTGTCCAGCAGGTACGACACGTTGCCCTTCTTCACGGCGTCCAGGTTGGTGAAGAGCTTGAACTTCTTCAGCGCTTCGGTGTCCGCCTTGTCGTTGATGACGAAGATGTGGTCGACGTCGACCAGGTCGATGCGCTCGGGCGAGAGCTTGGTGTAGAAGCTGCCGTCCGCGACCTTGTCGATCTCGGTCTGGTACGTGAAGCCGATGCCCGTCACCAGGCGTCCGCGCACGTCGGTGGAGGTGAACGGCGCCACGGAGTCCTCGTACCAGGACAGCGCGACGGCCTTCTGGTCCGCGAACCCGGGGTGCGCCTTCTTGGCCGCGTCGAGTTGGCCCTGGATGTCGTCCACCATCTTCTCGCCCTCCTCGGCCTTGCCGAGCGCCTTGGCGATGTGCAGCGCGTTGTCCTGCCAGGGCGCGCTGAACGGCTCCTTCTCGGCCTTGGTGCGGCCCACCGTCGGGGCGATCCGGGAGAGCTTGTCGTAGGCGGCCTGGTCGATCTCGGAGTAGACCGCGATGATCAGGTCGGGCCGCAGGGCGGCGATCTTCTCGTAGTTGGGGCCGGAGTCACCGTTGGCCATGATGACCTCGGGCTTGGTGTCGCCCCACTTGTCCTTCACCCAGGGCCACTGGGTGTTGATGTCGGGGGACTTGCCCGCCGGGTTCGGGTACTGGTCGACCATGCCGACCGGCTTGATACCGAAGGCCAGGATGGTCTGGTCGTCCGTGTAGCCGACGGAGACGACCCGCTCGGGGGCCTTGGTGACCTCCGTGGTTCCGAACGCGTGCTCCACCGTGACCGGGAATGCGCCGGCGGCGGCGGTCGTGGTGCTGTCGCCCGCCTTGTTCGAGTCGGACGAGTCGGAACCGCATCCCGCGAGGAGGCCGACGCCGAGGGTCGCGGCGGACACGATGGCCGCCAGCCGCCGCCGGGATCTCCTGAGCGTCGTTCGATGGAGGAGCATTCGAAATCCCTTGCTTTCGCGCTGTCCACTGCGCCCCCGTCTAAGGGCAGGCAAACCTTATCGCGCGCAGGTGAGGTTAGCCTAGCCTTACCTGCGCAACTTTACGAGGAATCAGCCCTGTTGGACGTGTGTGCGGCCGATCGGCACGATGAGCGGCCGGTCGCCCACCGGATCGTCGATCACCTTGGCGCGCAGCCCGAACGCCTCGTGCAGCAACTCGGCGGTGATCACGTCACGCGGGTGTCCCTGCGCCAGGACGGCACCCTCCCTCATCACCACGAGGTTGTCGCTGTAGCGCGTGGCCAGATTGAGGTCGTGCAGGACCATGACCACGGTGCACCCCGACTCGTGCAGGTCGTCCACCAGGTCGAGCACGTCGATCGCGTGCGCCAGGTCCAGGTAGGTGGTCGGCTCGTCGAGGAGCAGCAGGTCGGTTCCCTGCGCCAGGGTCATCGAGATCCAGACGCGCTGACGCTGTCCGCCGGACAGCGAGTCGACCGGACGGTCGGCCAGGTCGGACACCCCGGTCATGGCCAGCGCCCGCCCCACGACGGCGGCGTCGTCGGACGACCACTGCCGCAGCCAGCTCTGGTGCGGATGGCGGCCCCTGGCGACCAGGTCGGACACCGTCAGCCCCTCCGGCGCGACCGGTGCCTGCGGCAGCAGGCCGAGCTTCTTCGCCACGTCCCTGGTTTTGAGCTTGACGATGTCGTCGCCGTCCAGCACGACCGTCCCCCTGGTCGGCTTGAGGAGCCGGGACAGGGTCCGCAAAAGGGTCGACTTCCCGCAGCCGTTGGGCCCGATGATCGTGGTGATCACGCCCGCCGGGATCGCCACGTCGAGACCGTCGATGACCATCCGGCCGCCGTACCCGACCGTGACGCCCCTGGCTGCCAACCGCGAGGCGTCACGGACCCCGGACTCGATCTCGGTGATGTACTGAGCGGCCACGGGATCCCCCTGTATTTAGGTCTGCCTAACTTTTGTACCAGCTATCTGAGGTTCGCCCGCACCAGCAGATAGACGAGGAAGGGGCCGCCGATCGCGGCGGTGACCACGCCGACCGGGAGACTGATCGGCAGCGCCGTGCGCGCGACCAGGTCGGAGCCGATCAGCAGCAACGCTCCCACCAGGCCGGAGGCGACCATGGGTGGCGTCGGGCACCGCGCCAGACGCATCGCCACCTGCGGCGCCACCAGCGCGACGAACGGGACCGGGCCCGCCGCGCTCACCGCCACCGCGGCCAGCAGGACGGCGCACAACAGCAGGACGGCCCGCACCATCGCGTACCGGACGCCCAGGCCCGCGGCGACCTCGTCACCGAAGTGCATCGGCTTGAACTGGAACGCGGCACACGACACGACGGTCAGGAGGACGAGCGAGCACCACAGCGCCACCCACACCTCGTCCCACGACCGGTTGTCCAGCGAGCCGACCAGCCACGCCTGGGCCCGGGCCACGTCCCTGATGTCGGCCGTGACCAGCAGCCAGGTCGTGATCGCCTCCATCACGGCGCTCACCGAGATGCCGATGAGGATGAGCCGGAAGCCGTCGACGCCGCGCCGCCACGCCAGGAAGTACACCAGCAACCCCGTGCCGAGCCCGCCCGCGAGTGCCGCCGAGGACAGGCCCACGGCGTTGACGATCGCCGCGGAGGCTCCGCCCGACACCGTCACCAGGAACACCGAGACCGCGCTCGCGCCCCCGGTGATCCCGAGGATGTCGGGGCTGGCCAGGGGATTGCGCGCGATGGACTGCGTGATCGCCCCGGACACCCCCAGCGCGATCCCGACGACGAGCCCGGCCAGGGCACGCGGCATCCGCAAGTCCATGATCACGAACTCGTCGACCCGCTCACCCCCGCCGAAGATCGTGGCGATCACCTGGGGCAGGCCGATGGGGAAGTCCCCGACGCCGATGGACACGCAGAACACCAGGAAGGTCGCCGCCGCCAGCAGCAGCGTGACGGACACGATCCAGGGTCGCCACACGAACGACACCGGGCCGAGCCGCACGCCCGGCGCCACCGAGGGCTTCACGTCCGTCCCGTCCGGATTGAACTCGGTCCCGTCCGGCTTCAACTCTGTTCCGCTCATGCGTTCCTGAACTTTCCGCGCCAGACCAGCACCGCGAAGAAGGGGGCGCCCAGGAGCGCCACGACGACACCGGCGTCCAGCTCGCCCGGCCGCACCACCAGGCGCCCCACGATGTCGCAGACCAGCAGGACGATGGCTCCGAGCAGACCCGCGTACGGCACCAGCCAGCGGTAGTCCGGCCCGGTCAGATACCGGGCCACGTGGGCGACCATGAGCCCCAGGAACGCGATGGGGCCGCACGCCGCCGTCGCCGCGCCCGCCAGCAGGGTGATGGCGACGATCCCGACGGTCCGGCTCAGCGCGATGTTCGCTCCCAGCCCCCGCGCCACGTCCTCGCCCAGGTTGAGCAGGTTGATGGTGGGCAGCGTGGTCAGCGCCAGCACCAGCCCGACCACGATGAACGCGGTGACCGGCCAGATGACGTCGAATCCGACCCCGGCCACCGAGCCCGCGTTCCAGAACCGCAGCGCGTTCAGCGACGCCTGGTCGGACAGCGCGACCGCCGTGGTCATCGCCATGAGGAACACCGTGATCCCCTGCCCGGCCAGCGCGAGCGTCAACGGGTTGCCGGCCCCCCGGCCGATGCTGGCCAGCCCGAAGACGACGACACCGGCGACCGCCGCCCCCAGGAAGGCGAACCAGACGTACTGGAACGGGTTGGAGAACCCGAACACGGCGATCACCGTCACCACGGCGAACGAGGCACCGGTGTTCACCCCCAGCAGGCCCGTGTCGGCGATCGGGTTGCGCGTGTACCCCTGGATCAGCGCCCCGCCGATCCCCAGGGCGACGCCCGCCACGATCGCGAGAACCGTCCGGGGCACCCGGACGGTCCGCACGATGAGCCTGATCTCGGTCAGCCGCTGGTCGGGGTCCGGCGCCGCGAACAACCCGTGCCACACCTCGGCGGGACTCAACGCGCGCGCCCCGACGGCCAACGACAGCGCCCCCGCGGTCACGAGGATCACCGCCAGCATGCCCAAACCCACAACCCGCCGCCGACGGGCCTTCGTTGTACCCCTGGGCGCGGGGCGCTCCACTGCAGTCGTGCCCATGTCGATGTACGTTATCCCTTTGATTTCACGGGGGTTGCACAGTGCCGCGCCTGCCGGGTGCGGTGTCACCAGGCGGGGCGCGGCTGTGGGGGCGGGACCGGGTGGCGGGCTAGCGGGCGGTGCTGCCGATTCCGTCGGCGACCGGCCGGGCCTGGCCGGAAGCGGACTCGAGGCCCTGGCCGAGCACCGAGTCCAGGATCTCGCCGACCCTGATGGCGGTGTTGGACAGCAGGGGTGACGTGATGCCGTGTGTGTGCTCCGTGCCGCCCTGTAGGTAGATACCGCAGCGCAGGTCGGGTTCGGTCGCGATGCGGTAGTCGCGCTCGACGCGGACGCGGCCCTCGTCGTCGCGCAGGCAGCGGTCCGCGACCTCGCCGAGGAGGCCGATGGGGTCGGCGGGGCTGTAGCCGGTGGCGAAGACCACGACGTCCGCGTCCAGGGCGGTCTCCTCGCCGGTGACCAGGGACGTCACGGTGGCACGGACCTTGTCGGACGTCTCCTTGACGTCGGTGAGCCGGGACACGTTGAGGAAGCGCAGCCGCTCGGTGCCGAGGACCTTCTCCCGGTACATCTGCCCGTACAGGTCGTCGATCAGGTCGATGTCCACCACGGAGTAGTTGGTGTTGCCGTGGTAGTCCATCAGCCGGCGTTTGACGTCCTCGGGCGCGGCGAAGTACTCGTCGACCGCCTCGGGGTCGAAGATCCGGTTGGCGAAGCTGCTGTCGTCCGCCGGGCTGTAGCCGTAGCGGGAGAAGACCGCGCAGACCTCGGCCTCGGGGAACCGGCGGTGCAGGTAGGCGACGTTCTCGGCGGCGCTCTGCCCGGCACCCACGACGACGAACCGGGAAGGCGAGGTGCCCTCCAACCCGTCGATCTTCGCCAGCAGTTCGGAGTTGTGCCAGACGCGGTCGCCGCGCTCCACACCCTCCGGCATGAGGGGACGCAGACCGGTGCCGATGACGAGGTTGCGGGCCCGGTGCACCGCGAGCCCCTCCCCCGACCGGACCGTCACGTCCAGGTACTGCACGGCTCCGTCACGGACGACGGGCGCGACGCCGACGACCTCGTGGCCGTAGGAGACCATGTCGTCGACCTTGGCGGCGGCCCACTCCAAGTAGTCGTGGAACTCCACCCGCAGCGGGAAGAGGTTCTTGTGGTTGATGAAGTCGATCAGCCGTCCCTTGCTCTGCAGGTAGCAGAGGAAGCTGAACTCGCTGGCCGGGTTTCGGAGCGTCACCAGGTCTTTGAGGAAGGACACCTGCATGGTCGCGTCGTCGATCAGCATGCCTCGGTGCCAGCCGAAGCGCGGCTGCTGCTCGAAGAACTGAGCGCTGATCGCCTCCTGCCCGCCGACGCGTGCGTTGTACTCGCTCAGCGCGATCGCCATGGCCACATTGGACGGTCCGAAGCCGATGCCGATGAGTTCGTGGACCGGTGGTGCGTCACCAGGATGAACCTGCGACATGTCACTCCCATCGTGCGGGGCAGTCGCCTGCCGGGCGTGGGGAAAGCACGAAAAGTGGCACGCCGACGGAGCGACTTGCCAGGAACTTAGGTGAGCCTAAGCTAAACCCGTGAGGGTGTCGATAGGGCGAATCGGGCAGCCAGCCACGGCTTCGCCCCGTCAACTACGCTGCCAGGTAGGGGCATTGCGCACTAAGGTAAGCCTTGCTTTACTGCTTTCGGTCAATCCCCTGCTCTGAGGAGGAACCCCCATGCGGGTCGCCATGCTCGGTTACCAGACGTGGGGGCACCGCACCCTGCAAGCCCTCCTGGACTCCGAACACGACGTGGTCCTGGTCGTGACGCATCCCAAGAGCGAGCACGCGTACGAGAAGATCTGGAGCGACTCCGTCGCCGACCTCGCCGAAGAGCACGGCGTCCCGGTGCTGATCCGCAACCGCCCCGACGACGACGAGCTGTTCGAGCGCCTCAAGGACGCCGACCCGGACATCATCGTGGCGAACAACTGGCGGACGTGGATCCCCCCGCGCATCTTCGACCTCCCGCGCCACGGCACGCTCAACGTGCACGACTCGCTGCTGCCGAAGTACGCAGGCTTCTCCCCGCTGATCTGGGCCCTGATCAACGGCGAGTCCGAAGTGGGCGTCACCGCGCACATGATGAACGACGAACTCGACGCCGGCGACATCGTCCGGCAGGAGGCGGTGCCGGTCGGACCGACGGACACGGCCACCGACCTCTTCCACAAGACCGTCGACCTCATCGCCCCGGTCACCATCGGCGCACTCGACCTCATCGCCGCCGGGCAGACCGAGTTCACCAAGCAGGACCGGTCCCAGGCCAGCTTCTTCCACAAGCGCTCCACCGAGGACATCCGCATCGACTGGAACTGGCCCGCGACGGACCTGGAACGCCTCGTCCGTGCCCAGTCCGAGCCGTACCCCAGCGCCTTCACCTTCCACAAGGGCAGGCGGCTCGAGGTCCTCGCCGCCGTGGTGTCCCAGGGGCGCTACGGCGGCACGCCCGGCCGGATCTTCTACCGCGAGGGCGACGGCGTGGTGATCGTCGCCGGGGCCGATGCCCGCACGGGCCGCAACCCGGGCCTGGCCATCACGCGCGTGCGCACCGAGGACGGCCGGGAGATGCCCGCCACGGAGTACTTCACCTCCATGGGCGGCTACCTGACCAGCCGCCCCTGACGGGCCGGCCCACGGCACCGAAACCCGGGCCCGAGGCCCGGCCTCGACGGATCGCAGGCGGCTAACCCGGCCGCCGCCCTGCCGTGAGCAGATGCCCGCTGGCTCCGAGCAGCGTCGGCTCGGACTCGATGCGCCGGGTCGCCGCCAGGACGGCCTCGCGGCGTTCCGGGTCGTCCAGCCAGTCCTCGACACCACCCATGAGCCAGGCGACGCCCTCGACGCCGTACTGGCGCCCGACGGTGAGCCCGGCCTCGGTGAACTCGGCCGGCGTCTCCTCGGGGTGGGCGAAGTAGGCGACGGTGAACAGGCCGTTCTCGGCGTGGTGATGGCGGCCGTCCACCGTGACGGCGTCGGTGCGTTCGCGGTGCAGCGGGGTGAAGTACCGCTCCTCGCGCAGCACGTCGTGCAGACCGGCGAACCGGTTGATGGTGGCCGCGACCACCAGCCCGCCCGGCCGGACCACCCGGCGCGCCTCGGCCAACGCCCGCAGCCGGTCGGGCCGTTCGGGCAGGTGGTACAGCGGCCCGAGGAGCAGGACCACGTCGTACCCGGCGTCGGCGGCGGGCAGGGCACGGGCGTCTCCGGGGCGGGCGGTGACGCCGGGCAGCCGTGCGGCCTGCTCCACGTGGAGCGGAACCGGGTCCACGAGGTCGACCTCGTACCCGTCCCGGGCGAGCCACTCCGCGTGGATCCCGCTGCCGCCGCCGACGTCGAGGATCCGCGCGGGCGCCGCCGGCATCAAGCGCCGCAGCACGTCCTGCGTACGCCAGAACTCCAGCCGCCCGGCGGGCGCCCCGCCGTCTCTGAGGCGGGCGTCCTCCTTGCCCCGGGCGTAGTAGTCGAGGATCTCCTCACGTAAGGCGGGCTGTTGCTCGTGTGTCGTGTCGGTCATCGCCTCAGACTGCTGAGCACCGCCCACGGCGTGCAACGGATTTGTCGCGCCGGTCAGTCGGCGCGGGCCGTCACCAGCCCCGACTCGTAGGCGAACACGACCAGTTGTGCCCGGTCCCGCGCCCCCAGTTTCGTCATCGCCCGGCTCACATGGGTCTTCGCCGTGAACGGGCTGATGACCATGTGCGCGGCGATCTCCTCGTTGGTGAGGCCGCGGGCGGCCAGGGCGGTGACCTCGCGTTCGCGGCGCGTCAGACACTCCAGGCCGGGGGCCGTGGACCGGTCGGGAGGGCGGGAGACGAACTCGCCGATGAGGGTGCGGGTGACCGACGGGGACAACAGGGCCTCGCCGCGGGCCACCACCTCGATGGCCTGGAGGAGGTCGGCCGGTTCGGTGTCCTTCAGCAGGAAGCCGCTCGCACCCGCCCGCAGCGCCTCGAAGACGTACTCGTCGAAGCCGTAGTTCGTGAGGATGACGACGCGGACGGCGGCCAGGGACGGGTCGGCGGCGATGTGACGGGTCGCCTCGATGCCCGTCATCACCGGCATCTGTACGTCGACCAGCGCGATGTCGGGGACCTCGGCACGGACCAGGGCCAGCCCCTGCTTCCCGTCGGCCGCCTCCCCCACCACCTCGATACCGTCCTCGGCGTCCAGCAGCGCACGGAAACCGGCACGCATCAGCGCCTGGTCGTCGACGAGGGCCACCCGGATCATCCGGCGACCTCCAACGGCAGCTCCGCCCGCACCGCGAAGCCGCCCTCCGCGCGCGGGCCGGTGTGCAGCGCGCCGCCGAGGGCCGTGACGCGTTCGCGCATGCCGGTGAGGCCGATGCCGGGGACCGGGGGGCGGTCGGGGTCGGCCGTTCCGTCGTCGTCCACCCGTATCACCAGCTCCTGTTCGCCGTACTCGAGTCGCACCCGCACCTTCGCCGGGCCCGCGTGCCGTGCCGCGTTCGTCAGGGCCTCCTGGACGATGCGGTACATCGCCCGGTCGAGGGTCGCCGGCAGGGGGCGCTCCTCGCCGGTCACCGTCAGCTCGACGGTGAGGCCCGCCGCCCGTGCACGCTCCACGAGCACCGCGGGTGTACCGCTCGGTTCGTCGGTGCGCAGGATCTCCAGGGTGGCCCGCAGTTCGCGCATGGCCTCGCCGCCCGCCTCCTGAATGGCGAGCAGGGCGGACGGCACCTCCTCGCCGCGCTTGCGGGCCAGGTGGACGGCGACTCCGGCCTGGAGTTTGACGATGGAGATGCTGTGGGTGAGGGAGTCGTGCAACTCCCGGGCGATCCGCAGGCGTTCCTCGCCGGCCCGGCGCAGCGCGGCCTCCTCGCGGGTGCGCTCGGCCTCCAGGGCGCGCTGTTCGGTCTGGCGCAGATACGCCTGCCAGTTGCGGTCGGCCAGGCCCGTCACGACCGCGCACAGGAACCAGCCCGTGAGCAGCGCGGCCTTCTCCACGACCTCCCCCGTCGTCGGGCCCGTCGCCACGTACGCCGCCAGGTACACCCCGCTCGCCGCGGCGGCCCAGCCCCGGTGCCCCACGCGGGCCGCGGTGTGCACGGCGGCGAGGACGGGGAGGGCGGCGAGCAGACCGGGATGGGCGTGCAGGACGTACGCCGAGCCGGTCGCGGTGGCCGCGGCCAGGACCGCCAGCGGGGCCGGCCGGTAGAACGCCAGGGCGGCCGAACCGAGCACGATCAGCGCGTGGTCGACGGCCGTCGTGTCCCCGTCGAAGGCGGCCGTGGTCACGACGAGAGCACCGACCACGACCGCGAGAGCCGCGTCGGCGAGAACCCTGCGTGTGACCAAGTGCCCGCTCATGAGCGCACAGTAGCCCCCGGCGCGGACACCGGCGTCAGCCCTGTGGACAACTCCCCGACTACTCCCGGCGCAGTAGAAAGCGGCGTCGCCCCGGCCCCTCGGCGCAGCGCCGACTGCCTTCGGCCGTACGACGACCGCGCCCGCCCCCGTGGCGCACGCTGCTGCCCATGCCCACACCTTTCCGCTACACCGAGCCCCTGCCGCCCAAGGCGGCCACCGGCCGCGTCGCCGAGGTCTACGCCCAGCTCTCCCGCGACTTCGGCATCGACGAGCCCGTCACCTTCGTGGTCCTGTCCTCGGCGCCCGAGATCCTCGCGCCCGTCTGGGCGCTGATGCGCGAGTCGCTGATCGCGGGCCCCGGCAGCCGTACCGGCAAGGAACTGGCGGCGCTCGGGGTGTCGCTCGCCAACAGGTGCCCGTTCTGCGTGGACGCGCACACCATGCTGCTGCACGCCACCGGGGACCACGCGCTCGCCGAACGCCTGGCCCGAGGGGAGCGGCCGGAGAACGAGCAGCACGCGCGCGTGCTGGAGTGGGGCAAGCGCACCCGCGTACCGGGCGGCCTCGGCCCCGAGCCGTACCCCTTCCCGCGCGAGCACGCCCCCGGCTACCTCGGCACCTCGCTCGCCTTCCACTTCATCAACCGGATCGTGTCCGCCCTGCTGACCGAGAACCTGCTGCCGGGCAACGCCCAGCGGTTCCGGGTGGTACGCAGCCTCGCGGGCCGCACGCTCTCCCGGACCGTACGCCGCCCCGCCGTACCCGGCGAGGCCCTCGCGCTCCTCGACCTCCCCGACCCCGGCGAAGCCCCCAGGTGGGCGGACGGCACGCCCGTCGGCCTCGCGTACGCGGCGCTGATCAGGGCGGCCATGGCGGGCGCCGGCCTCCTCGACTCCGACGACCAGGCCCTCGTGGAGGAAACCCTGTGGGACTGGGACGGAGCACATCCGCCGCTCGATCTGAGCGGGTTCCCGGACCGGCGGGAGCGTCCCGGCGCGCGCCTGGCGCTGCTGGCCGCCCTCGCCCCGTACCGCATCACGGACGAGGACGTGGCGGCCTGGCGCCGGCCGGAGCACACCGACCACTGTCTGGTGCACCTCGTCTCCTACGGGGCGTTCGCGGCCGTGGACCGGATCGAGACGGCGTTCAACCGTCCCACCGCGAGGACATAACAGGGCACACAGCCCAATGGCGGCGAGGCATTGTGACCGCACAGGTACGGAGCGAGTTGGCACTTCCGTCCCACAGGCAGTCGTGTGAAACTGGCGCCCCGTCCGCAGTGCGGACTCCTTCCGCACCGTCCCCCACGAAAAGTGCGCCGTGCGTTCCAGTTCTCTTCCTTTGCCGCTCGCCCTCACCGCACGCCTGTCGCCCGTCGTCGTACTCGCAGCGGCGGGCTGGGCGCTGACGTCCGGTCCGTTCGCGGCGACACCGGCCGCCGAGCACAAGGAGGAGCAGAAGACCGGCACGCAGTCCGCCTCCGCTCCGGCGACGGCTGCCGCGTCGAAGACGTACGCCGCCGCGCCCGCGCCGTGCGACAGCCTCGCCGCCAAGACGATCACGTCGCTCGTGCCGGGCGCCAAGTCGGCCGGCAAGGAGATCCCGTCCACGGACACCAAGCTGCGCCGCACCTGCTCGTGGAACGCGTTGAAGGGGTACGACTACCGCTGGCTCGACGTCTCCTTCGAGATCACGGACACGGACGAGGCCGCGCAGAGGTCCTACAAGAACACCGTCACGGAGAAGAGCGGCGGCGGGGACGTACCCGGTCTCGGCGACTCGGCGTACTCCGTCGTGAACCTCACCACCGAGGACAAGCAGCAGACCCGCGAGGGCGTGGTCGTGGTACGCGCGTCGAACGCGCTGGTGACCATCACGTACAACGGCAGCGACTTCGAGACGAAGAAGGCGCCGAGCACGGACGAGATCAACAAGGGCGCCATCAAGGCCGCCAAGGAAGCGGTCGCGGGGGGGGGGGGGGGGGGGGGGGGGGGGC
>NZ_JBXEJE010000005.1:251969-261761 GCF_056820935.1 Streptomyces sp. Q2
AAGCGGTCGCGGTGCTGGAGGCCGGTCAGTAGGACCGACCGCCCTCCAGCACCGCACGGCGTTCGGCGTCACGCCTCGAGACGGTCCCTTCCACGCGCCAGCATCAGCACCACGTACAGGACCATCGACGTCCCCAGGCCCACCGCCCAGCCGTAGTCGGCCAGCGACTCCAGTGCCGGGATGGGACGCCCGTCGAACAGCGGCTTGAAGCTCGCGCCGCCGACGGCCAGCACACCGCCGGCCACGAAGGCGACCACGGCCCGCCAGTTCCAGCCGCCGGCGTACCAGTAGCGGCCGCCGGTGCGGTACAGGTCGGTCAGGTCGAGCTTGCCGCGGCGCAGGATCCAGTAGTCGGCGATGAGGATGCCGGCGACCGTGCCGAGCAGACCGCCGACCAGACCGAGCCAGGTGAAGATGTAGCCCTGCGGGTCGGAGTACAGCTTCCACGGGAAGATCAGCACGCCGAGGACACAGGTGACGAGGGCCCCTGCCCGGAAGGTGATCTTGCGGGGCGCGATGTTGGAGAAGTCGAAGGCCGGCGAGACCAGGTTGGCCGCGACGTTCACGGACAGGGTCGCCACCAGCACGGTGACCAGCGCGAACAGCAGGCCCACGACGTTGTCCGTCTTGGCGGCGAGCTGTACCGGGTCCCAGATCGTCTCGCCGTACACGGCCTGCGAGCCGGAGGTGACCATCACCGACAGCAGCGCGAAGAGCGTCATGGTCGTCGGGAGGCCGAGGGCCTGGCCCCACGTCTGCGCCTTCTGGCTCTTGCCGTAACGGGTGAAGTCCGGGATGTTCAGGGACAGGGTGGACCAGAAGCCGATCATGCCCATGAGGGACGGCCAGAACAGCTTCCAGAAGTCGGCGCCCCAGCCGAGCTTGGAGGGCTGGTCGAGCAGCGGGCCGAAGCCGCCCGCCTTGTTGCTCATCCAGATCAGCATCACCAGTGCGCCGACCAGGACGAAGGGCGCCGCCCAGTTCTCGAAGCGGCGGATCGTCTCCATGCCCCGGTAGATGATCGCGACCTGGATCGCCCAGAAGATCGCGAACGACAGCCACATGGTCCAGGCGTAGCCGCCGATCTTGGCGGTGTCGCTCCAGCCGTTGCCGATGAGCTTCCCGGCGAGGAAGTAGATCGCCTCGCCGCCGATCCAGGTCTGGATGCCGAACCAGCCGCAGGCCACCAAGGCCCGTACGACGGCGGGCAGGTTGGCGCCGCGGATGCCGAAGGATGCACGCGCGAAGACCGGGAAGGGGATGCCGTACTTCGGCCCCGCGTGCCCGGTGAGCAGCATCGGGACCAGCACGATCACGTTGGCCAGGGCGATGGTGAACACCGCCTGCTTCCAGTCCATGCCGACGGCGATCAGACCGGAGGCCAGGGTCCAGGAAGCCGTGTTGTGGGCCATGCCGACCCACAGCGCGGAGAAGTTGTACGTGGTCCAGGTGCGCTTCTCCACCGGGACCGGCAGCAGGTCCTCGTTGGCGTAGCGCCCGCTCGGGGCGGGGCTGCCCGGGGCGAGCTCCACCCGGCCGTCGGCGAGGGTGACTTGAGGGGACGGCGGTATGGCCGTGGGAGCGGTGTCGGTCATGGGCAGGCCAATCAAACGAGGGGCGGATCCGGAAAGGCCGTGCGGGCTCCGGCTCCCTCCCCGAGGCAACGGGGCCACGGGGAGGGGAGAACTGGAGTGGGGGGATGGGGAGAGCGCAGTGGTGGGTCAGCCGTTGAGGGCCGGGATCACCGTCGACCCGTACGCGTCGATGGTGGCTTCCTGGGCGTCGTGCATGTCGTAGACGGCGAACTGGTCGACGCCCAGCTCACGCAGCGCGTTCAGCTTCTCGATGTGCTTGTCGACCGGGCCGATCAGACAGAACCGGTCGACGATCTCGTCGGGCACGAACCGGGTGTCCGGGTTGTCGGCGCGTCCGTGGTGGGAGTAGTCGTAGCCCTCGCGCGCCTTGATGTAGTCGGTGAGTTCGTCGGGTACGGCGGCGGAGTGCTCACCGTACTTGGAGACCAGGTCGGCGACGTGGTTGCCGACCATACCGCCGAACCAGCGGCACTGGTCGCGCGCGTGGGCGAGTGCCTCGGGCGAGTCGTCCTCGGTGACGTAGGCGGGGGCGGCGACGCAGATCTTCACCTCGGACGGGTCGCGTCCGGCGGCGACGGCCGCGTCCTTCACGGTCTTGACCATGTACTCGGTCAGGTAGAGGTCGGCGAGCTGGAGGATGAACCCGTCGGCCTCCTCGCCGGTCATCTTCAGGGCCTTGGGGCCGTACGCGGCCATCCACACGGGGAGTTCGGCTCCGGGCTTGATCCACGGGAACCTGATGACCGTGCCGCCGAGGTCGGCCTCGTCGCCCCGGCCGAGCGCCCGGATGACCTTCATGGCCTCGCTGATGCGGGCCAGCGTGTTGGGCTTGCGGCCCGCGACACGCATCGCGGAGTCGCCGCGGCCGATGCCGCAGACCGTGCGGTTGCCGAACATGTCGTTGAGCGTGGCGAAGGTGGAGGCGGTCACCTCCCAGGTGCGGGTGCCCGGGTTGGTGACCATCGGGCCGACCTTCAGCTTGCTGGTGTTCGACAGGATCTGGCTGTAGATCACGAACGGCTCCTGCCACAGCACGGCGGAGTCGAAGGTCCAGCCGTAGGTGAAGCCGTTGCGCTCGGCCCGCTTCATCAGGCTGATGACCTTGGAGGCCGGCGGGTCGGTCTGCAGGACGAGTCCGAAGTCCATTTGCGCCACTCCTAGTTGAGGTACTGACAGGTGGAGCGGGGGGTGTACGTGCCGTGGCCGACGTGCCCGGTGTACTCCCGCTCGGTGATGACGAGTTCGCCGCGCGAGAGGACGGTCTCGACGCGGCCGGTGAGGCGCTTGCCCTCGTACGCCGAGTAGTCGACGTTCATGTGGTGGGTCTCGGCGGAGACGGTCTGCTCGGTGTGCGGGTCGTAGATGACGACGTCCGCGTCGGCGCCGGGGGCGATGGTGCCCTTCTTCGGGTACATGCCGAACATGCGGGCCGGGGTCGCGCAGGCGATCTCGATCCAGCGGCGGCGCGAGATGTGCCCGTCGACGACGGCCTGGTGGAGCAGGTCCATCCGGTTCTCGACGCCCGGAAGCCCGTTGGGGATCTTGGAGAAGTCACCCCGGCCGAGCTCCTTCTGGCCCACGAAGCAGAAGGGGCAGTGGTCGGTGGAGACGACCTGGAGGTCGTTGGTGCGCAGGCCCCTCCACAGGTGGGCCTGGTGTTCCTTGGGCCGCAGCGGCGTCGAGCACACGTACTTCGAGCCCTCGAAGTCGGGCTCGGCGAGGTTGTCCGTCGACAGGAACAGGTACTGCGGGCAGGTCTCGCCGAAGACGTTCAGGCCCTCGTCGCGCGCCCTGGCCAGCTCGGCGACCGCCTCCATCGCCGAGACGTGCACGACGTACAGCGGCGCCCCGGCGACCTGCGCGAGCTTGATGGCCCGGTGGGTGGCCTCGGCCTCCAGCAGTGCCTTGCGCACCTCACCGTGGTAGCGCGGGTCGGTCTCGCCGCGCGCCAGCGCCTGCTCCACGAGGACGTCGATCGCGATGCCGTTCTCCGCGTGCATCATGATCAGGCCGCCGTTCTCGGCGGAGCGCTGCATGGCGCGCAGGATCTGGCCGTCGTCGCTGTAGAAGACGCCCGGGTAGGCCATGAACTGCTTGAAGGAGGTCACGCCCTCCTCCACCAGCAGGTCCATCTCCTTGAGCGTGTCCTGGTTCACGTCGGAGACGATCATGTGGAAGCCGTAGTCGATGGCGCAGTTGCCCTCGGCCTTGGCGTGCCAGGCGTCCAGGCCCTCGCGCAGGGAGTGGCCGACGCTCTGCACGGCGAAGTCGACGATGGTCGTCGTGCCGCCCCAGGCGGCGGCCCGGGTACCGGTCTCGAAGGTGTCGGAGGCGAAGGTGCCGCCGAACGGCAGCTCCATGTGGGTGTGGGCGTCGACGCCGCCCGGGATGACGTACTTCCCGGTGGCGTCGAGGGTGCGCTCGGCCGTCCAGGCCTCGGCGGCGGAGGTGCCGGAGGCGGCGAGGGCGGCGATGCGGCCGTCCTCGATCAGGACGTCGGCGTGGATCTCGTCGGACGCGGTGATGACGAGGCCACCGCGGATGACGGTACGGCTGCTCATGATCCCTCTCCTGCCGTGTTCAACACTGGTGTGGTGCGGGTCGGTCGGTGTCGCCGGTCCGGCCCCCCGTGCGCCGGACCGGCGGACGTACCCGGCCCGGTTACGGAGCAGTCAGCGGACCGTACGCGTCAGGGCGGCGGTCGCGGTAGAACTGCCAGCGGTCGCGGACCTCGCGGAGCTTGGCCAGGTCCAGGTCGCGGACGACCAGTTCGGTCTCCTTGTCGCTCGCCACCTCGCCGACGAACTGGGCCTCCGGGTCGACGAAGTAGCTCGTCCCGTAGAAGTCGTTGTCGCCCAGCTCCTCGACGCCGACCCGGTTGATCGCGCCGACGAAGTACTCGTTGGCGGCTGCCGCGGCCGGCTGCTCCAGCTGCCACAGGTAGGCCGACAGGCCGCGCGAGGTGGCCGACGGGTTGAAGACGATCTCGGCGCCCTCCAGACCCAGTGCGCGCCAGCCCTCCGGGAAGTGGCGGTCGTAGCAGATGTAGACACCGATCCTGCCGACGGCGGTGTCGAAGATCGGCCAGCCGCTGTTGCCGGGACGGAAGTAGAACTTCTCCCAGAAGCCGGGCACCTGCGGGATGTGGTGCTTGCGGTACTTGCCGAGGTACGAGCCGTCCGCGTCGATCACGGCGGCCGTGTTGTAGAGGACGCCGGGCTGCTCCTCCTCGTACATCGGCAGGACCAGGACGAGGCCGAGTTCCTCGGCGAGCGCCTGGAAGCGCTTGACGATCGGGCCGTTCGGGATCTGCTCGGCGTACTCGTAGAACGCCTTGTCCTGGACCTGGCAGAAGTACGGTCCGTAGAACAGCTCCTGGAAGCACAGGACTTGGGCACCCTGCGCGGCGGCGTCGCGGGCCGCCTGCTCGTGCACCTGGATCATCGACTCCTTGTCGCCGGTCCAGGCGGTCTGGAAGAGGGCGGCACGGATCACTGTGCTCATCGGGACCTCCGGTCACTCGGTGTGCGAGGAGCCTAAGGAGGGCGGACGGCTGGTTTGAGTTGCACGGTGTCACGTCCGCGGGCGTGCGGCGTGGCACGGTGTCACCCTGCTGTGGGCCCATGTTTCACCGCCGTTTTCCCAGGTCGTTGCATGTTTCAAGCCTGTTGCGCGTCGTGCGCGAGGAGCGCGATGTGCACCGAGGCGGCCTGTTCGAAGTCGTCGAGGTCGACGCCGAGCCGGGTCTGTATCGACTCCAGCCGGCGGTAGAGCGCAGGCCGGGAGACGTGGTGCAGCTGGGCGGTGCGGGACTTGTTGCGGCCGGTGGCGAGATAGGTACGCAGTACGGCGAGCAGGTCCTCGCCGGCCCCGCACAGCAGCCCGTCCAGCTCACGCTCCGCGAAGGACTGCACATGCGGGTCGTCGCGCAGCAGCCGTATCAGGCCCCGCAGGTGGACGTCCTTGAGGCGTACGACGGCCGGCAGGTCCAGGACGGCCGAGGAGTCCGCCACGGCGTCGGCGACGTGCAGGGCCTCGCGCAGGCCGGCCGGGACGTCGTCCCAGACGGTGCGCTCGTCGGCCGCCGCCACCACGGCCTTCGAGGACCCGGACTCGGTCCGCAGCCGGGCCGCGAAGTGCGCGGCGAGGGCCGTCGCGTCCTGATCGCGGGCGAGGCTCAGCAGGACGGCGACGGCCCCGTCGGCCAGTTCGGCGACGAGTCCGGGCATCCCCAGCATGCGCAGGACACGGTCGAGTTGGGCCGGTTCGCCGTGGCGTACGACCAGCGGGACGAAGGTGCGGCGGTTGACCGGAAGTCCGGCCGCGCGGGCTCGCGGCAGCAGCTGCCGGGCGGGGACGATCCCGCTGACCAGGTCGGTCAGCAGGCTCTGCGCTGACTGCTCCTCCCAGCTGTGCGCGGAGTTGCCCCCCAGCATGCGGTGCAGCACGAGGGCCTCGGCGGCCCGGTCGGCGAGCAGTCGCCCGCCGGCGGTGTCGCCGCGGTAGCCGCACAGTGTGATCCGGCCCCACCGCTCTCCGCGTCCGGCCAGTTCCGCGCGGATCCAGCCGTCGACCTCGTTGCCGCCGGCCTGGCGGGCGATACGCTCCCAGTCGCGCAGCACGTCGTCCACGGCGGGCCGCTCCCCCGCGGTGGCGAGGACACGGTGGGCGAGGTTGGTGACGACGACGGGACAGCCGCTGTGCTGGGCGACCTCGTCGAGCAGGCGTTGCAGCGGGGCGCCCGCGGTGATGAGTCCGGTGAGCGCGGTCCGTACCGCCTCGGAAAGGCTGACGGCGGCGAACTTCCGCCGTACCAGCCGGGACTGGACCTCCTCCGTCAGCTCGGCGAAGGGAAAGGGCCGGTGCAGGACGATCATCGGCAGCCCGCACCGCTCGGCCGCCCGGCGCATCACGTCCGGCGGGGTGGGGAAGGCCCGTCCCAGGCCCAGCACGACGGCCGCGGCCTCCGCGCGGTGCAGGGACTGGATGTACTCGGCCTGCGCGCCCTCGTCGCCGGCGAGCAGCACTCCGGTGGTCAGGACCATCTCGCCACCGCTGAGCATCACGCCCACGTCGGCGGCCTCGGCGACGTGCACCCAGCGCACCGCCCGGTCGAGCTGACTCGCACCCGCCACCACCTCGGGCTCCCCGGCGAGGACCCGCTCCAGCGTCAGGACCTGGCGGACCGACAGGGTCGGCTCCACCGGCTCCCAGGTCTCCAAGGTGGTGGTCATGACGGTTTTCCCTTGTTCGCGATGCTGCTACCGGATGCTCCTCAGAGCGTCTTCGAGGATCGCGGCGCCTTCCTCGGCCTCCGCGACGGTCAAGGACAGGGGCGGGGCGACACGCAGGGCGCTGGTGTTGTGGCCACCGCCCTTGCCGATGAGCAGCCCGCCCTCGCGGGCCGCTTCGAGTACGGCGGCCGCGGCCTGCGGGTCGGCCTGGTCCGTGCCGGGCCTGACCACCTCGATGCCGAGCATCAGTCCGCGCCCGCGCACCTCCCGCACGGCCGGAACCTGTGCCGCGGCGGCCCGCAGCCGTTCGATGAGGAGTCCGCCGACCCGCCGGGCGTTGCCCTGGAGGTCGTGCTCCAGCAGGTACGTGAGGTTCGCGAGGCCGGCCGCCATGGTGATCTGGGTGCCGCCGAAGGTCGAGATGCTGTTGGCGTCCAGGCAGTTCATGATCTCGCCGCGGGCGACGACGCCGCCGATGGACATGCCGTTGCCGATGCCCTTGGCGAAGGTCATGATGTCCGGCGGACCGTTGTGTCCGTGTGCCTGCCAGCCCCAGAAGTGCTCGCCGGTGCGGCCCCAGCCGGTCTGCACCTCGTCGGCGATCCACAGGATGCCGCGCTCCTGGAGCACCTCGCGGAAGGCCGCGTACAGGCCGTCCGGCGGGGAGGTGAAGCCGCCGACGCCCTGGATGGGTTCGGCGATCAGGGCGGCGGGTGGGCGGGTGTGGCCGAGCAGGTCGGTCAGGTCGTCGACGCAGGCCGCGATGAAGTCGTCGTCGCCGAGCGAGGCGTAGGGGCCGCGCGTGCGGACGCCTCCGTGGACGTACAGCGTCTGCAGCGGGGAGAGCGAGGTGGGCGACCAGCCGCGGTTGCCGGTGATGCCGACCGCGCTGAAGGAACGGCCGTGGTAGCTGTTGCGCATCGCCAGGACGGTGTTGCTGCGGCGGTACGTCGTCGCCAGCATCAGGGCCGTGTCGTTGGCCTCGGTGCCGGACGTGGTGAAGAAGACACGGGCGTCCGGGATGCCGCTCAAGTGGGCGACACGCTCCGCCAGTTCGACCATCGGCCGGTTGAGGTAGAGCGTGGAGGAGTGGATGATCCGCCCGGCCTGCTCGCTCACCGCCTTGGTGATCTCGGGCAGGGCGTGCGCGGTCATCGTCGTCAGGATGCCGCCGAAGAAGTCGAGGTACTTGTTGCCCTCGGCGTCCCAGACGTACCGGCCCTCGCCGTGGGTGATCTCCAGCGGGTCCTCGTAGTAGAGGGCCAGCCAGTCGGGCAGGACGGAGCGGTGGCGGCCCAGCAGGTCCTTGGTCACGGCTGCACCAGCCCCTCGTAGGCGTCGGGACGGCGGTCGCGGTAGAACGCCCACTGCTGGCGTACCTCTTCGATGAGGTCGAAGTCGAGGTCCCGTACGACGAGTTCCTCTTCCTTGTCATTGGCGGTGTCCCCGACGAACTGTCCGCGCGGGTCGACGAAGTAGCTCGTCCCGTAGAAGTCGTTGTCGCCGTACTCCTCGACGCCGACCCGGTTGATCGCGGCGACGAAGTACTCGTTGGCGACGGCGGCGGCCGGCTGTTCGAGGCGCCAGAGGTGGGAGGAGAGTCCGCGGTGGGTGGCGGACGGGTTGTAGACGAGCTGGGCGCCGTTCAGGCCGAGCTGCCGCCAGCCCTCCGGGAAGTGCCGGTCGTAGCAGATGTAGACGCCGACCTTGCCGACGGCGGTGTCGAAGACCGGCCAGCCGACGTTGCCCGGCTTGAAGTAGAACTTCTCCCAGAAGCCCTTGACCTGCGGAATGTGGTGCTTGCGGTACTTGCCGAGGACGGTGCCGTCGGCGTCGATCACGGCCGCGGTGTTGTAGTAGAAGCCCGACTGCTCGACCTCGAACACCGGGACGACGATCACCATGCCCGTCTCGCGCGCGAGCTCCTGCATACGACGCGTCGTCGGCCCGTCCGGCACCGGCTCGGCCCAGCGGTAGTGCTCCGGATCCTGCACCTGACAGAAGTAGGGAGCGTTGAAGACCTCCTGGAAGCCGATGATCTTGGCACCCCGGCGGGCCGCCTCGCGGGCGTGCTCCTCGTGTTTCGCCACCATGGACTCGGTGTCGCCGGTCCAGGTGGCCTGGACGAGGGCGGCACGTACGACGTTGGCCATGAGCTGCTCCTTCGACGGTGACGTCAGAGGCGTCTACGCGCGTGTACGCCGACCGTAGAGGGCAAAGTCCCCGCCGGGAAGGATGCCCGCCCACTCGATCGTGTGAATCGCATTCGATGCACCGCGAGCACCAAGCGTGCAGGGTTTTCTTTACGCCGACGTAACCGGGCTGGGAATCCCCTGCCACGGCCGGGCAGGGTGCAAACACCGGTGGACGAGTCCCGTGCCGTGACCGGGCCGGTCTCCTCCGGCCCCGTCAGGCGCTGAAGCCCGCCACCCGGAGCGCGTGGACCAGGTCTCGGTGGAGCTCGGTCGAGGCGTCCCGTGCGGCCTCCAGGAGCAGCGGGACGAGGGTCTGCGGGTCCGGCTCGACGCTGAGGACGGCCTCCTCGGCGGTGCGGACGCGGACGTACGCGTCCAGGAGCGCACGGGCGTCACGACGGCGGCCCCCGGCGGCCAGCTCCAGCACGGCCCGCCCGATCTCGTCAGCGGGCCGCACCACGCCCTGCCGCAGGATCTGCTCCCCGTCGGTGCCGCGCCCCGCGGCGGCCAGGGCGTCGGCCACGGCGACGAGCCGGTCGGGAGGCAGCGAGGCCGCCTCCCACAGCAGGGTCGCCCAGTCGGCGCCCAGGCCGGCGCGCTGCAGCTCGGCGGCGAGCAGCGGGTAGCGGACGGCGGGCCAGTGCGCCATCTCGGCGAGCAGCGCGTGCGCCTCGCCGCTGCGGCCCTCGCCACGCAGCCGCACCAGCCGCTCGACCGTCCCGACGGCCTCGCGCCGGGACGACGCGTCCAACGGCTCGGCCCGCGGCT